>CAYUMZ010000001.1:0-42467 GCA_964446105.1 uncultured Gammaproteobacteria bacterium
GAAGGCGCACTCAGCAAAAACGTCGCTTGATTATACTGCGGTTTATTCATAATACATTCTCTGATTAGGGGGTGCATTTTACAGAAGTTCCGCCAAACTATCTATCTTTTCTGCCTCGTAGTATATACCTATTGAGTAACTTCTTAAAATATGTCTACTAATTCATTGGATTCCTGGTTAACTTGCTCAGGCTCTGACTCAGCTTCTGCACGCTCTTTCTCCAGATCGATAAAATTCCACAGCTTCTTATCCATCAACTGGCTCGGCTTTATCGCTTGAAGCGCATGCAAAATATTACTCGGGACATTCCGATTTTCTTGCGCTAATTCCGCAATTAATTTTTTCACAAGAACGCGCTTTAAATTATCCTGACTACCACACAAATTACACGGAATGATAGGGAATTGAAGCAATTTCGCATAAGCGGCAATATCTCTTTCCTGACAATAAACCATCGGCCGAATTAGAATATGTTTTTTGTCATCCGAAAGCAATTTTGGTGGCATTGAACGCACTTCACCGTTATAAAGAATCGACATCAACAACGTTTCAATTAAATCATCACGGTGATGCCCTAATGCAATTTTCGTAAAACCATGCTCAGCTGCATACCGATAAATAATCCCTCGACGCAATCGAGAACATAATCCACAATAGGTCTTACCTTCTTCAACTTTTTCTTTAACAATAGAATACGTATCTTGATTCATAATCTCATACTGAATTCCACTATTGTTAAGCCAATTTCGTAAACCACTATCATCCCAACCTGGCTGCGCCTGATCTAAAGTAAATGCAAAAATACTAAACTTATTTTGAGAATTAATACGAAGTTGATTCAGTATTTTCAATAATGTGTACGAATCTTTTCCACCCGACAGACAGACCATCACGCGATCGCCTCTCTGAATCATATTGTAATCAGCGATTGCCTTACCCGTGTAATGCAATAATTTTTTTTCTAAACGTGCTATTTTTGTTTCACTCATATTTTATTCTCGTATTAAAAGCAACAAACTACATTTTTAAAAACTTGACTAAAAGCCAAATAAAAATAATTAGGCCTAACGTAATAATCCCCAACACATAAATACTTTTATGAATTGCGACCGCACTAAATAATTCACGGGGCATGCGTTTAACTTGATAGTAAGTCAACCAAATTAATCCCATACCGCCTAAGAGTAGTAGAATCTGTTCCCACATTGACATTTAAATCACCTCTCCGACTTGAACGATTTTTAATGCATTAGTACCACCTAAAATGCCCATATGATCGCCTTTGGTAATAATGACCAAATCTCCTTTTTGGACAAAACCGCGTTTTTCCAATTCTGCAACCGCACCTCGATTCACTTCGTCGCGATTTAATTTGGTTACATCGAACTCTAAGGGGTATACACCTCTAAATAAACTCATTTTGGCCCGTGTTTTTTGCAATCGACTTAATCCAAAAACAGGAATATTAGTACGAATACGAGACATCCATAAAGGCGTTGCGCCTGATTCAGTCAGCGCAATAATAGCCACAATGTTCAGATGATTTGCCGTGTACATTGAAGCAACCGCAATGGCTTCGTCGACACGAGTAAAAATATGTTCAGGTGCCGAACTACCTTTTGTTGCAATAGGATGTTTTTCTACACCCAAACAAGCTCGCGCGACTGCAGCAATCACAAGTTCTGGATGTTTACCCACTGCAGTTTCTGCGGAAAGCATTACTGCATCAGTTCCATCCAGTACTGCATTGGCCACATCAGAGACTTCAGCACGTGTAGGCACTGAACTTTCAATCATGGATTCCATCATTTGCGTCGCTGTAATAACAGGACGATTATGAAATCGAGCCCGACGAATAATGTGTTTTTGCACAGCAGGAACTTCTGCGTCACCAATTTCAACAGACAAATCACCTCGAGCTACCATCACCGCATCAGACGCTAAAATAATTTCATCAATATTAGCGACTGCTTCTGTACGTTCGATTTTTGCAACAGTTCCAATATTATTAGCCCCTGCTTTTTTAAGTAATTCTTTTGCTTCTATCATATCTTTTGCACTGCGCGGAAATGAAATCGCCACATAATCGACATCTAAATCTGCTGCTAATTGCAAATCACCTCGATCCTTATCAGTAAGCGCTCCCGCAGATAATCCACCACCAAGACGATTAATGCCTTTATTATTCGACAATTTTCCGCCCGTGAGCACCTCACAATGGATTTTATTGCCCTCAACAGATTCAACCAGCATGACTATGCGACCGTCATCGAGTAATAAAGTATCACCTGAGTGTACGTCTCTCGGTAATTCCTTGTAATCAATTCCGACGGCTTGATTATTTCCTGCTTCTTTGGATAAATCAGCATCTAAGCAAAATGATTGCCCAACTGCTAATTCCACAGATCCTTCAGAAAATCGAGCGACTCTAATTTTCGGACCCTGTAAATCGGCTAAAATTCCGACTACACGATCGTGTTCTTTAGCACAGTCTCTTACCATTTTAATTCGCGCTGCGTGTTCTTCTCGGGAACCATGAGAAAAATTGACACGTACAACATCGACACCCGCCACAATAATTTTTTTAAGATTTTCAACATTATCCGTTGCGGGTCCTAATGTCGCTACAATCTTTGTCCTTCTTAACATCGCTCCTCCAAAGCTTTTACTCCAGGTAAAGATTTACCTTCTAAAAATTCTAAAAATGCTCCACCACCTGTGGAAATATATGAAATTTGATTCACCAAACCAAAATGCTCTATCGCTGAAATAGTATCTCCACCACCAGCAATTGAATACGCCTGACTTTCTGCAATTGCTGTAGCAACTGTTTGTGTCCCCTTCGCAAAGGCCGGCCATTCAAAAACACCTACTGGCCCATTCCACACTATAGTGGCCGCTTTATCAATCAAAGCGGAATATGTTGCAGCAGTTTCTGGGCCTATATCTAAAATCATATCATCTGAAGAAAGATTTTCTATTTTTTTAAGTGTTGGCGGTGATGTCGATATAAATTCTTTTGCGACTACAACATCTGTAGGTAATGGAATTTTTGTTTTTTTCATCAAATTAACAGCTGCTGAAATTAATTCGGGCTCATGAAGGGATTTTCCTATTGGAAATCCTGCTGCACATAAAAAAGTATTCGCAATTCCACCGCCTAAAATTAACTGATCTACTTTATCTGCTAATGAGGCAAGCACTGTCAATTTAGATGAGACTTTTGCTCCGCCCACAATAGCCAATAAAGGATGTTTAGGTTGTGAAATCACCTTTTTTAAGGCCGTTAACTCTTCAGTTAACAATGGCCCTGCGCAAGCAATCGGAGCAAATTTTGCAACACCAACTGTTGACGATTGTGCGCGGTGCGCCGTTGCAAATGCGTCCATAACAAAAATATCACACAATGAAGCCAATCGTTTTGATAGATCATTGTCATTTTTTTCTTCACCAACATTAAAACGGACATTTTCTAGTAAAACAACCTCTCCATCTTGGAGTTGATTAGCTTCATTAAAATCAGTAATAAATCGAACAGACTGATTGAGTAATTCACTCAATCGCTGAGCGACCGGCAAGAGTGAAAATTTGGGATCTATACTACCTTCCACGGGTCTTCCCAAATGAGACATGATTAATGTTTTTGCTTTTTGTTTTATAGCATCTCGAATCGTTGGTAATGCTGCAACAATACGCGCATCACTTGTAATTTTTCCTTCCTGCATAGGCACATTGAGATCTTCGCGGATAAGTACTCGCTTACCCGCGAGATCTAAGTCCTTCATTTTAAGCATGCGCAACCTCAGTTGAGTGTGTTGCAGCAATAAATGCAACGGTGGTATCTAACATACGATTCGCAAAACCCCATTCATTATCATACCAAGCACAAACTTTAACGATATTGTTATTGACTCTAGTTAGCCCTGCATCAAACACCGAAGAAGCGGGGTTGTGATTAAAATCAATGGACACTAAAGGTAATTCACTGTATGAAAGAATATTTTTCAATTCATGTTGAGAAGCCTGTTTCAAAATGGAATTAACCTCCTCAACTGACGTATCGCGCGAAGAAGTAAATGTCAAATCAACGATTGAAACATTCGCGATAGGCACTCGAATTGCAAATCCATCCAAACGACCTGATAATTCAGGCATTACTAATCCAATGGCTGAAGCAGCGCCGGTTTTTGTCGGTATCATGGAAAGAGCAGCAGCACGCGCTCGATGTAAATCACTGTGCGGAGCGTCCAATATATTTTGATCGTTGGTGTACGCATGAATTGTAGTCATCAATCCGTTAACAATCCCTATCTTTTCATGCAATGGTTTAACTAACGGAACTAAACAATTTGTTGTGCATGAAGCATTAGAAATGATGGTATCGCTTGCTTTAAGCGTACTATGATTAACTCCGTAAACAATAGTTGCATCAACATCCGTACCAGCTGGAGCAGAAATAATAACTTTTTTTGCACCTGCCGCAATATGCGCCTTTGCTTTTTCTTTACTTGTGAAAATTCCAGTACATTCATGCACCACATCTACACCTAATTTTCCCCAAGGACATTTGGCTGGATCACGTTCCGCAGATACTGCAATTTTATGCCCATTGATTTCTAAAAAATTTTCGCTATAACTGACACCACCAGGAAATTTGCCATGCGTACTATCATATTTAAGGAGATGAGCTAATATTTTAATATCAGATAAATCATTGATACCAACAATTTGAACATCGTTTCGATTATACTCATAAACAGCCCGCAAAATATTTCGACCGATTCGACCAAAGCCATTAATTGCAACTTTAATTGCCATCATTTTCTCCTTAATAACTTACAAAAAAACGGGAAGAGGTTTCCCGTCAGAACGAGAACTATTTGCTGATAAAGATTCTTTCACTGCATGAACAACGGCTGCTGTTGTTAATCCTAATTTTTCATACAGCTGTTGATACGGCGCTGAGGCTCCAAATCGATCAAGACCAATCACTTTTCCATAAGCGCCTACAAATTCATACCAAAACGCCGTTGATCCGGCTTCTATAGCAACACGTGCAGTCACATTACGGGGTAATATTTTTTCACGATAAGCTGAGTCTTGTGTCAAAAAAACATTAGTTGACGGCATTGAAACAACCCGTATTTTACAAATGTTTTTCAATTCTTCTACAGCACTCATAGCAATACTCACTTCAGAACCCGTCGCAATAATAATTGCGTCGGGAGATCCTTCACAATCATGCAAAATATATCCACCGCGTCGAACATTTTCGAGCGTTTCTTGAGTGCGGGGTTGTAAAGGGAGATTTTGTCGACTCAGTAATAAACTTGTAGGGCCATGATGTTCGAGCGCATCTTGCCATGCAACTGCTGTTTCAACAGCATCACAAGGTCGCCACACTGACATTCCCGGCGTCATTCTCAACATTGAAGCATGCTCGATCGGTTGGTGCGTAGGCCCATCCTCTCCCAATCCTATGGAATCATGACTTAACACATAAATAACTTGAGATTTCATCAACGCCGATAATCGTGCTGCATTTCTCGCATAATCAATAAACACTAAAAATGTACCACCGTAAGGAATAAATCCACCATGCTGTGCTAATCCATTCATAATGGCAGACATTCCAAATTCTCGAACACCGTAGTGCAAATAATTACCGCCGCTTTCTGTTTTTCGAATATCTTCTGAGCCTGACCACCACGTTAAATTAGAGCCAGTTAAATCTGCAGATCCACCTAATAATTCAGGAAAATGCGGTGCAAAAGCATCTAAACAATTTTTGGATGCCGTGCGTGTTGCAATATTACCGGATGATTTTTGACATTCATTACGATAGTTCGTTGCAATTTCTGCCCAATTATTCGGCAATTTCTTATTTACACGCCGCAAAAATTCTTTAGCTAATTCTGGAAATTCTTTTTGATACGCATCAAATTTTTCTTTCCATGTTTTTTCTAGGTCATCACCTTTTTTACGCGCATCCCATCCTGCGTAAATTTCTGAAGGAATTTCAAATGGCGGATATTGCCATCCAATATTTTCCCGCACAGCAGTAATTTCTTCATCACCTAATGGAGATCCGTGCACCTTATGACTTCCGGCTAAATTTGGCGCACCATGTCCAATCACTGTTTGACAACAAATTAAAGTGGGCTTATCTGTCACGGCTTTTGCTTGTAAAATAGCTGCTTTTATTGCATCACTATCGTGACCATCAACTTTTGGAATAACATGCCAATGATAAGCTTCAAATCGTTGCGGTGTATTATCGGTAAACCACCCCCCGACTTTTCCATCAATCGAAATTCCATTGTCATCATAAAATACAATTAATTTCCCTAGACCCAAAGTACCCGCTAACGAACACGCTTCATGAGAAATTCCCTCCATTAAACAACCGTCACCCGCAAAAACATATGTCATGTGATCAACAATGGTATGTCCTGGTCGATTAAATTGCGCCGCTAACGTTTTTTCTGCAATCGCCATTCCTACACCATTCGCCAACCCTTGCCCCAAAGGACCCGTCGTTGTTTCAACACCCGGCGTGTCTCCAAACTCAGGATGCCCCGGTGTTTTTGAATGCCATTGACGGAAATTTTTAATATCATCCATAGAAAGGGGATAACCCGTCAAATGCAGAAGAGAATATTGCAACATCGCTCCATGGCCATTCGAAAGAACAAAGCGATCTCGATCAAACCATTGCGGATTATTGGGATTATGCCGTAAAAAATCGTTCCAAAGCACCTCAGCAATATCCGCCATACCCATGGGCGCCCCCGGATGCCCTGAATTGGCTTTTTGTACGGCATCCATACTTAAAGCGCGGATGGCATTGGCTAATACGTGACGGCTCGTCATTACTGGGCTCCTGGCTGTTCAAAAGCAGCTATTCTCACCCGAATGGCCCCCTGTAGCAAGCCCTAGGCCGAGCTAGAGATTTGGATGCCTCTATAGGTCATTAACTGCCCTCATGATGAGTCAATCTAAAATCCCTTGCTCACCCCAGAATTTTGCTGATCCGTTTTTTGTTGCGCAACACCCTCAGCGTCTGATGCCTCAGCAGACATATTCCCAACAAATCGCGGGTTATAACCTTGCGTTTTTTCTCTCAAATCCTTGAGCTCTTTTTCTGTCATCCGACGATAATGGGCAAAGCTACTATTTATGATTTCAATTTTCTTCTCTAAAATTCTCACATTTGCTTGCAATTCTATTTTTTCGGCATCTTGCTTTTGCTGCCTTTGATCAATATAAACATAAAGATAATTCGAATCATGTTTTGCTTCTCTAGCAGCCTTCATCGGTGTTTGGCCTTTATTATTTCTTAATTTTGTGTTGGCTCCTCGATCAATCAATAACTTAGCAATTCTAGTAAAGTTACAAATCGCAGCTAAATGCAAAGAAGAATTTTTATCATTATCAAGATAATTAATATCAGCACCCTTATCAACCAAATACTCTACTAAAGGATATAATTCATCTTCGGCTATCTCTTTAGAGTGACTTCCAATTCCACACAACGCAGTTAATAAAGACAACGTTTTTCCGCCCTCCTTCAAAGGCTGATTCACATCAGCACCATTTTCAACTAATAGACAAATGGCTTCAAAACTTGCTAATCCACGCAACCTTCCCCCAATTAAAGCAGCCAAAGGAAAATCGCTATGTTTCACATTAACACCTTGCTTGATCAAATAAGCTAGCATAGTAGTATTTATACACTTATCGCCATGCCCTTGAGGAATAATGAGTGACTTTTCAGAATCCACCTCTGAAATTATTAATCCACTTCTCTCAAATAATTGCGTAACAACCAAGCTGTTTTGAAGGATCACACGACGAAGCAATTCTTTTACATTTTTTTTATCGTGTTTTTTATGATTAAGCACAAGATCAATAGATCGATAAAGCTCTGAATCTTCTTTTGTATTTTCATCAACATGTTTACATAATATCTGCAAAATTGCGTGATATTGCTCTGAATCGTCGAAAGTGCATACTTTGAGCATATGAAAAAGCCTGACAAAATCTTGCGCTTTAGCCGCGCACTCAATAGCAGTGCATCGAGATTTATCCTTAATATTCGGGTCCACTCCTAACGCGAGTATTTTATCAATTAGCGCTGTAGAGACTTTACCTTTAATGGCCGAGTGAAGTATGGTTTCACCGCTCTTATTGGTCACGTTTTTTTCGGTCCCTAAAGAAAGTAATAGCCCAGTTATTTTTTCTTTCCCAGTTTCCAGCGCGATGTGGAGTGGCATATTACCTTGATTATCAGGGATATTTAATCTTAAAATTTGTTCATGTGAGAGGCACTCGTAGATTGCTGTAGATTCTTCCTTAGCGATTGTATGAAGCAAAGTCTTACCTGATGCATCTTGCGAATAGAGATCAAGGCCACATTCTTGAAATACTTTAAAACTCTCAACCCTCGAAAAAGACACAATATAATCTAAAGCCGTTTTATTGCTAATATCCTTATTACCAACACTTGCCTGATGTTTTAATAACAAACGGACGACACCTGGACTTTTATTTTCCCAAATAGCCACCATTAAGGGGGTAAGCAAAAACTTTTTTCGGGGTTTATTGATATCAGCGTCATGATCTATTAATGCACTCATGATATTCTCAAAACCATTTTCAATAGCTATGATTGATGCTGTATCGCCATTTTCATCACGCGTTTGAGCATCAAGATCAACATTGTTATTACAAAGCCATTTTAGGGCTTTAAGATCGTTATTTTTGCAGACCACATGGATAATCGCTTTGCCAGATTTATCAAATGCATCGATCAGATCATCACTGACCAACTTATCAGCGATTTTTAATCGTTCAGATGATTGATTAGCCTCCGTTAGGAGAGTAAACAAGCAATTTTCTCCTTTTTTATTTTCAATTTCGGGGCCTGCATTGTGCTCTAGCAATACACTGACTACCGCTAATGAGCGAGATAAATGCAATGGAGTATTTCCTTGAGCATCTTGTAAACTCACACATTCGTTTTCCTCATCCTGCTCGAGTAACAAGGTAGCGATTGATGCGGATTTTACATAATGCAATGCACATCGACCCTCTGAATCCAAAGCTTTGACATCAGCTTCTTTATCTAAAAGTAATTGAACAAGATTTTTTCTATCTAGTAAAACTGCATGATGTAATGGTGTTTTATTCATCGATCCCTTGCTATCAATATTAGCACCGAGTTCCAATAAATATTCCAACATATCTTTCTTATTATCTTTCACGGCCAAATGAAGTGCTTTATCTCCAGAAGCATCAGCCATTTCAATCCATTTCTTCAATATATCCTTATCGAAAAGCTTCAACGTTTCGACATCTGAATATTCAATCATCAAATGAAGCAATGTTTTAGAACCTTCTTTGAGGACAAATAAATTGGGGTTATACTCTAACAATTTTGAAATTGATGAACGTGCGTTTAAAATAACCGCCAGCTGTATTGGCGTCATTCCATTACACATGATATCAACAGGAAGTGACTTTTGAACTAAAAATTGGATAAGTTCATCATGATCTTCTAATATAGCAGCATGTAATGCTGATACTTTACCGTGTCTAATGACATCAACTATATCATCCTCATCGAAATTTTCTTCGATTAATTCGAGATGATTTTTGATTGATCTCGGCGCAATCTTTCCAGGCAATGTGAGACTACTTGGTGCTTTGGAAATAAAGAATTCAATCATTTCTTGCTGCCCGCATGCTGCAGCAATCACAGTAGGATTATAATCACACTCGGAATCAACTTATGCACCCTGCTCCACCAATAATTTAGCTAACAGTACGTTTCCTGAGGCAGCAGGGTATTGCAGCAACGTCCATTCTTTATCGACAGCGCTGACATTCACTCCGCAATGAATGAATAATCTGACGAGATTGAACAATTCTTTTTCAACTAAAATGGTCAACAGATGGCATTGACCCTCAACACTATTTCTCACATAAAGATTTGCGCCCTTTTTAATCAGGCATTCGAGAGTTTTATAAAGCTCTGAATCTTCGCTAATATCTTCGTTCAGATCCTTAATTAACTCATATAATGCTGTTATGTATATTTGTCCAATGGGTCTTCTAACCCCTCTTCCCCTTCTAGGCGCCATAGATTTATCGTAGATATTTTCTTCATAAGTCTCATCTATTTTTACCCCTCGCTCTATGATATATCGCATGAACTT
Source organism: uncultured Gammaproteobacteria bacterium (assembly GCA_964446105.1). Classification (GTDB taxonomy): domain Bacteria; phylum Pseudomonadota; class Gammaproteobacteria; order JAIEPX01; family JAIEPX01; genus JAIEPX01. The sequence continues at coordinate 10,221 of CAYUMZ010000001.1, forward strand.
GAACTTTTCATTTTTAGCCGCACAAATTAATATCGTGTCTTCGTCATCATCGGATTGAGCATTAAGATCTACACCTAAGCTTGCTATGCGCTCACAAATAGAATCACTGACTTTAGACTGAATGGCCTGAAACAATAATTGAGTGAACTTATTCTGAATATCGCCTAAAAGACCCTGTTGATCCAATAAATAGTGACAAACCTCATCATCACCTGATTCAATGGCATATTTCAAAACAGAATCGTCATCCACACCATTCATTGAGAGAGAGGCTTTAAAATCAACCACTAATGATCTCAAAATAGGCAGCTGTTTATTCTGAGCAGCATGACAAACAGGAGTTAAACCCTTTGAATCTGTTCCGTTTACAAGTGGACTAATATCTAAAGATTTTAGAGGTTCTAATAGAGCCACATGCCCTTTCATTGCTATCAGATGTAGAAGATTCATTTTCTTTGAGGTCAGCTTTGTTATGCAAGCACCTCGCTTTATCAGATAGTTAAAAGCAGAAAGAGCCCCTTTTTCAGCAGCCCGAAGCAAAGGAGTAAATCCCCAAGCATCAACTAATTCAAAATCCGGTTTTTGATTAAGCAAAAAATCAAAAATGTCATCTCCATAATTTTTTTGAGCGGCCCAATGTAAAAGAGTATATAATCTATCTGGATTTTGGTAATTGATATCAAATCCTGATTCAAAAAATCGTGTTAGCAGGTCTTTATATTTATTCCATAGGGCTTTTTCAATCGCGAGATCTTTTTGACCATCTTTTCTTTTCGAAAGACCAACTTTATCAGCACCATGCTCTAACAACCATCTAACAGCCACTTCTGAATTTCTTTTAACCGCTAAATGAAGTGGCTGATCTCCATCTTGATTAATAGGCGCATTGATACTAACACTGCGCTTTAGCAGGCGCTCTGCAAACGCTAATTTATACTGACTATCACTACTACCCATATTTTTGAATAATAAATGAATTGCCTGCTCACCATTCTTGTTGATTAATGTTGGATCTGCGCCATGATCGAGTAGAAAATCCGCTGTTGTGGAACCTGACCATAAGCTCTCACAAACAACCATCAATACCGTTTCGCCGTCATTATTCTGGGTATTCAGATAAGCCCCCCTTTCAACATCGCTCACACCAATCCGCTCTAAATAATTGACAATAGGCTCAACAATACTAATATCACGACCCGTGTGCAAAACTGTATTTCCATCTTCATCAAGAAGCTTCACATCTGGATTTTTGGACAAAATAGACTCCAAGCAATTTTTGCGAAGAGCATCATCATTGCTCCAATACAATTTTACACAAACATACATTAGTGCTGATTTGCCATCTTCATCTCTTGATGAAACATCCGCATTTCTTTCCACTAAACATTGGGCAGATTGAAATCGTCTATGCTCCAAATGATAGATTAACGGGGTCTTTTTTTTCTTATTCAAAGCATTAATGTCCAACCCTCTCGAAAGCAACGAATCAATTATTTCACTGCTTCTAGCCAGATGTAACAATGTGTTGCCTTCGCTATTAACACAGTGAATGTTAACAGAGTGACGAAGTAATTCATTGAAAAGCTTAATATTATCTTGCTCGATCGCCAGGGTCAAAATTGTATCGCCCTCATCATTTTCAATATCGGGTTTCACACCGGTCTGTAGAAGAAATATCACGATGTCTGATAGACCTGATCTAGCTGCATGGTGTATAACATGGTTACCATCTACTCGCGCATCGAGGTCAGCGCCCATCTTAATTAATGTGGGATATACAGTTTGAAATTTATCTGACTTGTGCTTTTTTTCATCTTCTCTTCCTAAATCTATATCGTATGATAAAAAGTCTACCGCATCATGAAATAAATTCTTTAACTCAAGAGGTCTAAAACCATTCTCCCATAACACTAATATAATCTCTTTGTGACATCTCCTAACTGCTCTTTGAAATATATTATGCTTGTCTAAATCAGGATTTTCACTGAGTTTTTTTTGTGTTAACAGCCAGGATACCAGCGCAGATTGATTACCTATTATCGCAAAATCAAGCAACGTTAATTTGTCCTCATTCTCATCTCTAGAATTCTGAAATATAATTTCAGGGTCTCGATGAATTAACTGCTCCAAAATTGATTGATGCCCATGGAAAGCAGCGAGCTGAGCCGCGGTGCAATCTGCTGCAAAATAATAAACATCGCTCACTTCTTTAACTTCTTTGCCTTTGTATGTCGTAGTTGCTGATAAATTTACTTTTGGTGAAGCAGATAAATAAGCAGAGACAATATCAGTGAAACCCTTCGCACAAGCAATCATAAATGCATTTAAGCCGTTGTCATCTTCGCCATTATCGTCAGTCCCAACAACTTTTAAGGAATCAGCGCCCCGTGAGATGAGAAGCCGCCATTGCGTGAGATTTCCAGCCATTGCAGCGTAGTGTACCAAACACAATCCCTTTTCATCAGGCTGATTCAATTCATCTTGTTTAGACTCTAATAACAATTGCTCCATTGCTTTACAGGCGCTCTCTTCCTTAGAAAGCACCAAAATCCTACAAAATTTTCGATATTGGTCTCTATATCGTGACAACCTTGCAGAAAAGGATTTTCCACTAAAAGAATACAATCTCAATAAAAACTTCTCTAAATAATCAGATCGATTCTGGGCTAAAAGTATATCGATGAGAGTTTCGTTTAGGTCGTTTAGAGCCACACTCAACAAACCCGGATGCTTGGATAAGCAATCTCTGAATAATTGGATATTTGAATCAGTGATTGAACGCACTAAATCTTTTTTGAGGCTAAGGGGCAGATAGACCAAATCCTCGTCTTCATACAGATGCACATTTTTACTCAAATACTGATCAATTACTCGTTTAAGCGTACGATTGTCGATAATATCCTTAGTATCTAGAACGACTCTTGTTTGAGGATCTGTATTATTTTTTGCTAACCAGGCTAATATCGCCTCACGCTCATAGGTATGCTCACTTTTTACAACAACAACTGGGTCGAACATCACTTGACCAGTAATTGCACATCGAAAATCTTCTGGGATCTCATCGGCTACAACGGCTACAACTTTTTTTAACTCCATGTCTGCACTCCTTTTGAATCTAGCAAGTTAGTCGAATAATAAAGTCTTATCATATTTATTACAGGTCATTTGTCAACAACCGACGTAGCAGAGATGTGTACATCAGAAGGCGACGGGACAAACAGTAATCTAGCAATATTCCATCTAATTACAATGAATAGCCAACTCGTATTCGTTTAGTATAAGAAACCAAAGCACAATAGTGGAATTTCACCTATTCTTGATATAATAACATCGTCTTTTACAAGGAACGACTTCTGAATATTTTTAATTTGTTTTCGTGTCTTATTTCTGCCACCAATCTCAAATTGATAATCGTGAACAATGTAATCACCACTTTTAGCATGAAAAACATCCATTCATGCATTTTTTATTGATTGTATGAAATAAAGCTCACGAATGGTACCAATTTCAATTGGGCTCGCAAGATGACTTTCTAAAGCATATTGTATATTTGTATTATTGAGAAAAACTTTGTCGGGACGCCGCAATCCTTGATTTCCATGTTCGGCTGGATATATTAAATGTCAATTATGAAGGGGGAGATCGTCTATAATTTTCTCCCTCCAATTTTGACATTTGTCGATTTCAGGGGAGAATTTTAAAATAAGCGCGCCAAATGGAATGAAGCTACCAAATAACATCGAAGCTCTTGACCAGATACGCTCTGATTCATAAATCTATGAAAGCGCAGATGTGCATTGAGGACATTTAGTGGCCTCGATGTTTATTGTACTTTTACAATACTGACACGACTTTGTTGACTGCGGTTCTGAAGGCGCTTTTGGCATAAAACGATTAATTTGTTTAACAACAATAAATATTGAAAATGCAATAATTAAAAAATCAATGATGGTATTAATAAAAAGGCCGTATTTAATTACAACAGCCGCATGCTCAGCCGTCTTTTCTCTTAAAACTAAAGTCAAATCAGCAAAATCCACATTTCCTAGTAACATTCCTATAGGTGGCATTAAAACATCACTTACAAACGAACTGACTATTTTTCCGAATGCCGCACCAATGATTATACCTACCGCCATATCAAGAACATTTCCACGCATTGCGAATTGTTTAAATTCCTTTAACATCTCAAACCTCCTTGAATTCAAATGATAAAATAATTAATACAAATAATTCGTGTTAAGTGCAAGCCCCTATTTCTTTGATTTTTTAATGGGCGTCGGAAGTTCAGCTGCTGTGATTTTGACTAATTGTGACAGCCACTCCCCATCTTCCCACTGGTCACCTGAAATGAAGAAGTATGGCTTTGCGCCTGGATAAGGTGGTTTCTCAGGGCATTTTCCAAGATACTTTTGACCTGCAGCAGTCTTTTTCACAAAAAGCTCGTCATCACAAACAAGCGCTACAACTTTGCCATCATAATATACACAATAACCCCCAAACATTTTTCTTGCGCTGACACCACCCGCTTCTGCCATTTGCTCAAGAATATAGTCCACAGTTTGTTGACTCGTTGTCATATTTATTCCTTATATCAAATCATAGATTATCTAAGCCCTGGTGTTGAATCAGTTAATTCCTGAATCATTATTTCAGTGGAATGATGATGGTCAGCCACAATAACTTTTTCACCCACTATTTTGGCAAAAAATCCTGGATGAGAAAGTTTTAGCGTTTTTTTACAGCCGTCCTTATTCCATACTCGCAATGTTTTATCGGAACCAGTACTCACTAACTGTCCGTTTGGTAATGTCATCAAAGCATGGGGCCATTCTTCATGACCAACATACGTTTTAATTACTTGAAAGGTTTTCATATCCCACAGTGCAATGGATTTATCACCATATCCAACAAAAAGATTGCCCTCTTTGCTTACCAGCAATGATGAGGCGGTGCCTTGTGGTCTACCACCTCTCCACACACCTGGTGTTTGTTTAGGAAGACTTAGCATGACTACAGTATCGGCTGCATAAGTTGGAAAGACAGCCTTTTCAAGTGAAGGATATGTAATTTCTTCGCGTGTACCAGTTTTTCTATCGTAAATTAGGACCGCTATATCCTCTGAAGGATGTAAAACTGCTTCGAGTCTACTGGTTTTTATATCCCAAATATATACTTGACCGCCATTATAACCACAGGCTAATCGATTGTTTGACAGCTTAACCATCTGACTAACCCACCTTGTAGCTTGATGCAATTTATTATCGACAGGAAATATTTTCAGAATTTGGGCTGTTTCACTATCATGAATGGTGACTTGACCACTGCCCGAACCTACAGCAAAACAACTTTCATCAAGCTCCACAATTGCCGAACCACCGCCTTCAGGTAAGCGCATTATTTTTTCTGGCTCACATCGGGAAGGATCCATGTCGATAAGATGTAAATACTGATAGGCCACAATCACCAGATAACGAGTTTTTAAAAGTAATGTGGGGATACTTCCAGTGGCGTGTTGAAAATATGAAGATTCAGGGGTTGCAGAATTCAACATGACATCTGTTTTTATTTTACCACCTGAGGGATCTAAAATATGGCAAGATAAGTTTTGACTTAAACCCGCCAACAAACCGTCATCCATTATACCCCATAAATTTTGACGATATTGTACCGTTTTGCGATCATATTTTATCGGAAGCTTTTTAACTCCAGATCGTGATAATTTATTTTTTGACTGTTCAATTGCTTTTGATACACTTTTTGGAATCGCAGCTTGCCCCATTGAAATATTAAAATACACACTCATACTCACATGAGACATTTCATTATGTCGAAATGCGCATCCCTTTTGCACGTAACATCCATACTGATCCTGAATTTCTGTTTTTTGCTTATCCGACAATTTGTCTGAATACGTACGATCTTTTAGTAAAGACATTACGCTCGCGCTCATATTGCCAGCTAGCAATCCTATCGCATTTCCAATAATAGCTTGACGAGATTTAATACCATTACTTCGTGAACAAAAAATCTGTGTATCCTCATTGACTAGCGCAATAATTTTTTGCAATTGCTCAGAATCTTTAGCCAAATTAGTTAATAATGTATTATTAAATTCATAATACACATTATGCGTATCAAGACATTTTCCGAGTAGACTCTTAAATTCGGGCGTAAATCGCTGGGCTTCGGGATTAGGATATGTCAAGCGGTTAAATCTACAAAAGGAATCTAGCTCCAAGCAACAATGCTCATAGACATGTGACGCAAAGGATTTGAGTGTAATTAAATCAATGGTATTATTTACTCGAGTACGAAACGAAAAATGAAAGTGAAATGCTTTTTTTCTAAAAGCTTTTTGAAGGTGCCCTGTTAAAATATCTGCAAAAGCTTTTTGCTCACTTAACGCCGTAAACAACGAAGCAATTGCAGCAAGCAAAGCATGGCTATAAATATTTCGCGCCAATCCTTGATAATCAGAACAATCCTGTTCCAAAATTAACCACAAGGCTTCCATACGAAATGATATATCAGTCAAGTCCACTTTAGATTCTGATAGCGCTTTGAAATTAACTCGTCTTCGAAAAACTTCTTTGACTACAAGATCGTTGAGTTCTACGCCTTTGAAATTATATGACTTAACTTTTCCTTTAACATATACCTTACAACGTTCAGGAATAACTTCTTCTGATATAAAAAATTTACGCATGAAGAACTCGACATAACATCCCATCGTCGTTTCTTCAACTTCTTCCCGGTCACGTTGTGCATCCTTGAGACGGACATCCCACGATCTTTGCATAATCTATCCTCCTGATATCGATTCTTTGACAATACCTTAAATTAAAGTCTCGATTGGAATCATTAAAGGGTTAGCCAACTATGGAAAAGAAGTCTAAGCGCCAAAGACGTAGGGCGCAAGGCCTCTAGCCCAAGAATATTGAACCGGGTGATAACTTGATCAGAATCTTGAGTTAATTGGCAAATAATTCGATGAGCTATTTTCCGTATTTATCTGCATAGTGACCACAAAGCTCATTTAGTTGAACAAATGAGATTTTTCTGTTATTTAGTTATCCACTCTTGAAATAATCAATTAATTATTGTGAAATAGATTTTTGACAATGAGACAAAATTGATTTGCTGAAGTATGGGTAACTACAGTTTACTTACAAAGGAGATTATAAATGAAAGGGAAGCTATTTTTTAGAAAATCTAATGCGCCATCTCAAGATCAAACGGCTTTGCTTTCTCTTTCACTTGATGATCTTCAAAAAAGAAAAAAATCTCCGATAGGACAGCACGAGTTTGATGAATTTATCTTCGAGGCCGTAAATGAAAATCAAGAAACATCTGTGATCAATATACTAAAGACACATGGAGAAAACCACCCTTCCAAGACAATACAATTTAAAAACTGCGAACTATCAGAAAACTTAATAACTCAATTAATAGATATTATTACATCAGAAAAATACAAAATCAAATCGATTATTAGCTCGGATAACAATCAGAATACTCAATTAATCAAATTTTTATTGATCAAATTAACTGCAGAAAATAAGGACGACATTACTGCCTCTATAGGAAGGTTTTCTCTTACCCTTTCAAAGGTCAATGCTCCTCATTATTCCTCAGAACTTCGCATCAGATGCACACTCAAATTAAATGATTTTGCCTCGTGGAATCTACACAAAGAAGAATTAGAGTTATTAATTGAAAACCAGAAATCACCTTGTGAAGTATTTTTTTCCTTCGCATCATTATCTTCCGCCCAAGAAAACGAATTCACTAATTGGTTAACGCTTATCAGCACAAACGCAACATTTGACGTCACTTTTCAAGATAAAAAATCACCTGGGAATAATTTAAAAAAATTAAACGCGCGCAATAATTTCTGCCGAATTAATAAAAAAACCAACTCATTTTCATTTTCTCAGGTAGCTGCCTATGGCGAGAAAAAACCCACTTACTATTTATTAGATGAGTCAGACACCAAATACTTGAATAAAGTATTTTCAAGAAATGCGGATATCACTTCGGTATCATTTAGTGATTGTGATACTGATTTCAAAAATTGGGCACATATATTGAATGCGGTTAATCAACTAAAAAATCTAACTTCTCTTAATTTTTCCAATATAAAACTAGATGTTGATAGAGCAAGAATCTTTGGTGAAGAGCTCTGTAAATGTACAATGCTAACTAAATTTTCATTGAGCTCTATTGACTTACCTCCTGGGGGAATATTAACGATTATTCAACCCATGTGCGCGATAGAATCGTTGTCTGAAGTCGATTTTGGTCACATTACGTTCGCAATAGGTGATCTAAAAGCCGTATCAAAACTGCCCAGGCTAAAGATGTTAACATTTTCACGATCTACGATATCTAATGATGTCTTGAATGAATTTGAGCATTTTTTTGATCATCCCTGTATTGAAAAAATTGACTTAGACGATGCGCTGTTCAGTGCGCGTAATCTACTAGAGTTGATCGCCTCTTCATTATCATTCCCTATCTGTCAGTTTATATGTTATATAAACTACAACTCTTCTTTTCTTGATTACAAGGAGAGATCAGGAAGAGACGGTGTTCAAAAACTGTTAGACCCAATTCGCAAGAGAAACCATCTGATACGAAAATTAAAAAAATCTCAGGAAATCATATCAGATTTAAATTTCAATTCTCTTGAATTTAGTGATATATGCGTTCCTATTTTATGTAATTATGTGCGGGCCCATCCGGAAGTTGTAGAACTCCATCTCCAAGGTAATATTTTGACAGTAAACGGGTTTACGCAACTTGCGGAAGGTTTACAAACAGAAACCAAGCTAGCTCTTATTGATCTCTCTCATTCAAAAGAAAGGCCTACCTATGCGGACCTTGAAAAGTTGTTAAATTCTTTAGAGTATTTATCAGATTTATTTCTTATTGGTACTCAAGTTGATTGTGAGAAATTATTCGAACGACTGATGCAATCTGATGTGTTCCCAAGTGCGAAAGTAACTCTTATTGAAGCCCCTATTCAGCAAACTCAATCCCAAGCACAACAATGGGGAGGACATTATGGAAACTATTCTCGCCAAGAAGAATCTAAACAGTTGAAAGAGGAGAAGGAATTACAAGCATTCCAATATAAATTCGATCGCTTACGAGTGCGCAATCAGCTAATTCTAAGAATTATTAATGAGGGCCAAAGTGATGTAAATTCGCCTTCGAAACCCTTAACGGAGCTGAATTTTGATGACCTCTATCTTAACGACACCTGTCTCCCAACTTTATGCGAATATATAGAACAACACTCTAACTTAAGAAGACTCAGTGCCACTAATAATTCTTTAACTGCTGTTGGTGTGCGCTCTTTATGTGACACTTTAGTCAGAGCTGCTCATGTGGTATCAGTCAATTTTTCAGGAACTCGCGATTCACAAGAATGGTTAGATTATTTGTTTGATAGTTGTATCAAGTTTCGGCATATTACTCACTTAGTTCTTCACGACACCAATCCGAGCAATGATCAAATTATCCGCTGCCTCAGCCAATCAAAGGTAGAGAAGTTAGAGGTTTCATCCGTTCATGGTGTTCTCGAGTGGTTCCGAGATTCTACAGGTCTTTTTACTACAGAAATCATTACGAGAAATCCAGAGAATAACACTGAGTTTGTGCGTGTCAGAAATCGTAATATTAAGCTAAGACAATTTCTTGAATTAAAAATGCTCTCTGAAACAAAACTTGATTTAAGCGAAACAGCAATTACGGCCCCATTAATACCCATAATTTGTGAAACTCTCAAGAGTAATCCACAATTAAGGGCGCTGTCTTTGGTAGGAAACGAGATTGATGATAAGAGCATGGCTTTATTACTCGAAGCGATAGCTAAGCATCCTAATATTCGATCTCTGGACATTTCAAGAAACCATATAGGAGAAGCCAGTGTACATAAGCTCAAAAATTACCTTATTGCTACAACTAAGCTGCACTACTTACAAGCAGAAAATATTGCTATCTCGGATAAGGGGGTCATATATCTATGCGAAGCCTTGGGTGAAAATCATTCACTAATTTCTGTTAACTTAAGTCATAATCCTTGTGTTCTGAATTCATTAGACTCGGTTGGAAAGTATCTTCGGAGAAATAAAACATTGCTTGAATTCATCTGTTTAGACGACCTTAAGGAATTAGACGCATATCCACTCATAAAAGAACAATATGATAAAATGCCAAATACAAAATATAAAAAAGAAGAAAAGGCTGATTTGAAAGCTCATAAAGAACACCTAGAAGAAGAAATAAAAAGCAAGCGACAATCTCTTAATAAGTTCTCCCAGGTATTATCTAAAGCCCCACAAAAAACAGCCAATAAAACACTTGTTAAGTGCGCCTTATTTCATCAAAATCTTTTTTCTTCTGACTTCAAAATTCAAAACAAGGGCGTTACTGAGAATAAATTATTCGATTTCCTTAAAGAAAATCTGGATAGGGCAAATGAATGCCACGTTAGTCTTGAAAAAATATTGAGCGGCGCCGATAAAAAAGAACTTGATAAGTTTGAAGAACTTATTGATTTAGGCGTAAGTTTATACTATGCACACTCTGAAAATAAAACTTTTTTGCATATGGCTGCAGGTGAAGGAAATGATAGGGTAGTCAGTTTAGTTTTGAGAAAAATGGCCAGTTTTGACGTTGAGATTTTTGATGATTATCATACATCACCACTGTCAATTGCGGAAAAAAAAGGCCACAAATCCATAGTAGATCTACTAAGAGATCCTAAGAGCTCAGGGATCCCCACAGAGTCTGCTGCAAAACAACCAGCAGCTAAAAAAGCCAAACCTAATCCCTCTGCTGCAGCAGAATCTTCTAACGCAGAACAAGCTGAAAACGGCGGATTATCTTTACCTTCATTATCAACCATTAGCGCTCCTTCACCCGCAAAAAAGGCTAAAGTTGACGATGATCCCGCAGTAGACGGTCAATTACCAATGAAGCTGGATGATTGGCAGATTATTCAAGCAATTTCTTCTGAAAATATCATGGGATTGAATTTCTGTATTAATCAAAATGAAGCTTTAATGACGGCTCTAATAAATGGTCAAACCTTATTACATTTGGCAGTAGCTTGTAAAAAACCGAGAGTTGTTGAGCTGTTAGTAGAAAAGGGTGCCATTGTTAATGCACACAATCAAGAAGGTTTACCCGCGTTATTTTGTTTACTTAATGAATGTCTAACCTCTCGAGAATGCAGTGTAGATTGTCTCCTGATAGCTAAAATATTACTCGAAAATGCTGCCGCTATAATGGATCAAGGCGAACACGCATTACACCTAGCAGTACGTGCGGGAACTGTTAGGCTTGTTAAATTGCTCTTGAGATTTAATGGGGACGTTAATGTTAAAGTAGTTTCTAATGATGAATCTAATAATCACACAGCTTTGACCTGGGCCCTTCTCACAAGAAATCTTGAAATATTGCAAATTCTTTTGCTGAGTCCTGATTTGGAGAAAGGAACCGTTGAAATTGCTCTGCAATGTGCTGAAGCGTGGAAATCCTCTTCTGCTCTGATTGAATCATTGAAGATACGATTAAAATCTCCTTTTCTCGACAGAAAACAAAATACACACTGGCTTAAAGATATGAGGATATGTTTCGGTGCTTCTTCGGCACACAATACACTCTTCATAGAAAGTCATGAGCAGCAAATGCGTCTTATGATTCAGAACAAATTTTCTTCAAGTATTTTAAGAAGCAGGAAAAAAATTAAATTGGAAGAAGAAAACCTAGAAAAAGAAGAAGAGGGTAATCCAGTCACAGCTAGCTTTACTTTTATAGTGTCAACCCGCAAGCATTTGTCTCGATCTCACAATACCCGCGATTGCATCACAATTACGCTTGATCCAGATCTAAATCTTAGCTCAGAACATCATATAACCAAAGGTGACGGGGAGCAAACTTTGAATACAGATGAAATACGACAATTAGTACAAGTAAGGACAAAAAGAGGTGAAGAATTATCCAAAAGAGATTTCAGCCAAAGAAAACATAAGTCATCTGAAGAAATCGCCGACGAAACAAGATTGGAAAAAAGATCTTTCGAAGCCCTGTTTCATCATGGTGAGCAATCACTAGCCGCCGCATTAGAACAAAAACAAGTATTAGATTATCTGATCAAACAACTACTGGCCCACTCCAAATTTACGAATGGATGCAAACTCTACGGTGTCGTCCTCGATATTCATTCGCCACGCTATGTTTGCTCGAATTGTGAGATCGGGATTCTTAGCATACAACATCCAGCATCTTCTCCATTCCTCAACAATTTGGCTGAAGCATTAAAGCAACTAGGTTGTGTTTTACCACAGCTATCCCCTTTACGAATGATTACAAGAATAGGCTCCTATCAAGCATTTGAGCGCGAAACCATAACTCCCGAAGAACAATTAGATACTTGTTTGGATTTAAGAATGCTGGGCAATAAAATCATACTACAACAAGACCTGGTAGTGTCCGCAAATCCTACAATGCAATTCAATTCTCGAGTGAATGAATAAGCAGTTTTTTGACTTATGGACTATACTTGCCCTATTGAAGGAACAACACCTAGGAGGATGTTTTAATGAAGACCCTGTTGATAACTAGCGTCTCTGGGCTTTTGGCTCTTATGCTGACAGGCTGTGGCGGAAGCTCTTACTCAAGCACCAATTATTACGCGGAAAACTATGGCGAGTATACCCAGGGGATTATGTACACCCCCAATTATGACCAGTACACCCGCACAGAAACGTATCCAGCCATATCGGGCGGCACTTTCTATACCTATGGGGGTCGTTATCTAGGGGGTGGCTACGGCTACGGGGCTCCGTTTAACCACTAAGGGCAGACCTAACCTCACCAGGACTTGATCTCTCACAAAGCTCTAGTCATGATAGCGGTTTCAGAAATCAGGAGTCAGGTCATGGGTTTGTTAGTTGAAGGTAAATGGCAAGTCAACGAGCCAGAATCTTCAAACGGTCATTTTAAACGTAAAGCCAGCTCATTCAGACAATGGATAAGCGCTGACGGGTCTACAGATTTTAAAGCCGAGCCTTATCGTTACCATCTTTATATTTCACTCGCATGTCCTTGGGCATGCAGAACATTGATTTTTCGTAAACTCAAAAAACTCGAAAACATTATTTCCTTGTCAATAGTTGACCCGGTGATTCGTGACCAAGGCTGGGCATTTTCTGAAAATTCCGATTGCATCCCTGACACCATCAATAATAAAAATTTCTTGCATGAAATTTATACTTTGGCTGACCCACAATATACAGGTCGTGTTTCAGTGCCAGTGTTATGGGATAAAAAAACCTATACCATTGTGAACAATGAATCCTCTGAAATTATTCGCATGCTAAATAGTGAATTTAATCAATTCGCTGAAAAAACACCCGATTATTACCCTGAAAATTTACGCAACGAAATTGATAAAATGAATGATTTTGTTTATGACAACATTAATAATGGCGTTTATAAATGTGGGTTTGCTACGACACAAAGCGCGTATGACGCAGCCTATGATTCACTGTTTTCAGCGATTGAATATCTTGAAGATCATTTTGAAAACAATAACTTTCTGGTCGGTGATCAAATTACAGAAGCTGATTGGCGTTTATTCACAACATTAATTCGATTTGACGCGGTTTATTATGTTCTTTATAAATGCAATAAAAGTCGATTGATTGATTATGAGAACTTACATAACTACATTTTGCGATTGTTTGAAATTCCTGGCATCGCAGACACCGTCAATTTTGATCATATTAAACGACATTACTACATTAGCCAGGTGAATTTAAATCCATCTCAAATTGTACCCAGGGGTCCGGAAGTAATTTAACTTTGGGCTGATTCACTATAGTTTAAAATTTAAATGAATGAAGAGGTTTGTAATATGTGTGGAATAGTAGGCGCCATTGCACAACGCGATGTAGCACCCATTTTAATTGATAGCTTAAAACGACTTGAATATCGAGGATATGATTCAGCTGGCATGGCTGTATTACACCCCGAAACGCTCACTATTCAACGAATACGAACTTTAGGTAAAGTCAGCCAACTCGCGCAAGCATTAACAACGCAATCTTCCAACGGTTTTATTGGAATCGCTCACACTCGATGGGCTACCCATGGAAAACCTTCTGAAACAAATGCTCATCCTCATTTATCTTCTGATGATATCGCCTTAGTCCATAATGGCATCATTGAAAATTATGCCAATTTACGCGAACAATTAATTTCCCTCGGATATGGATTCGCATCCGAAACTGATACCGAAGTTGCTGCTCATACAATACACAAACATCTTGCTAAAAATGATTTATTACACGCTGTTTATCAAGCAACCAAAGAATTACAAGGCGCCTACGCATTGGGCATATTAAGTCGAAAATTTCCTAACCAATTAATTGCCGTCCGCCGTGGAAGTCCGCTAGTTATTGGATTAGGTACCAATGAATTTTTTATTGCCTCAGATACTATGGCATTATTGCCTGTTGCGCAGCAATTTATTTTCCTTGAAGAAGGGGATATTGCCAGCGTCAATCGCAACGGTGTAGAAATTTACGACAAAGATTTACAATTAGTAGAACGCCCCATACACATGATTGATTTAAAACAAGACAATACCGACCGTGGTGAATATCGCCACTATATGGAAAAAGAAATTTTTGAACAACCTCAAGCAATCAGTGACACACTCGAAGGACGTATTGCCAATGAAAAACTTCTGGAACAATCGTTCGGTGTTAATGCAAGCGAATTATTTGATAAAATAAAACGCGTTCATATTGTGGCATGTGGTACTAGTTATCATGCAGGATTAGTGGGTCAATACTGGATAGAATCTCTCGCAAAAATTCCATGTAACGTCAATATCGCGAGCGAATATCGATATCGACATACTGTCGTTGAAGCGGATACATTATTTGTAACATTATCGCAATCTGGCGAAACCGCAGATACACTTGCCGCACTAAGAAAAGCAAAATCGCTTAATTATTTAGCCACATTGGGCATTTGCAATGTTGCTGAAAGTTCGTTAGTGCGTGAATCAGAACTGGTTTTTATGACCCGCGCGGGCATCGAAATTGGCGTAGCTTCCACAAAAGCTTTTACGACGCAACTCATCAGTTTAATTCTACTATCAATCGCTTTAGCTCGACGACACGGACTCACCGACACCGAAGAAAATCAGATCGTACATGCATTACAACATCTTCCAAAAACACTGGAATCAGCACTCGAATCTGCTCAACATATTAAACAGTTAGCCAGCCGATTTGCTGATAAAGAACATGCCTTATTTTTAGGACGAGGCATCGAATATCCCATTGCGATGGAAGGCGCTCTGAAATTAAAAGAAATATCGTATATTCATGCCGAAGCGTATCCCGCTGGGGAATTAAAACATGGGCCGTTAGCCTTAGTAGATAAAAACATGCCGGTCGTTGCTGTTGCACCTCGAGATGAAATGCTCGAAAAACTACAATCGAATTTGAGCGAAGTGCAGGCTCGCGGTGGCGAACTTATTATTTTTGCTGAAAAAAATACTCATCTCGACAATTCAAAAGACTCGACTGTCATTTATTTACCTGAAGTGCACAACTTACTTGCACCTATTTTGTACACAATTCCTTTGCAATTATTAGCGTATCATGTAGCAATAATTAAAGGCACTGACGTCGATCAGCCTCGTAATCTAGCAAAATCTGTAACAGTGGAGTGATAAATGTTCAGTAATAAAAAATTATTATTACCATTCATATTGTTTTTTATTACAAAATTAGCAATCGCAAAAGAATTGTCACTAGAAATGGTTTGGGACTCCATCGCTAAACAATCAAAATCTCAAAGCGCTGCGAGACAAGAATTAAATGCGGCTACTCTCAGGAAGACAAGAGCCTCTTTACACTGGCTACCTCAAATCAATCTAGAAACAAAGAGCTATTATACAAATGACCCAGGATCAAACTTTCTTGGTCTGTTATCACAACGTGCTGTTAATACTAACGACTTTCAACCTAACGCCATAAACTACCCTAATACCCATTTATTTAATCGTGGACAACTCGTAGTCAACTTACCTCTATACGAAGGCGGAATGAGGATTGCACAATTAGCAAAGGAATCACATCTCGCAAAGAGTAGAAATAATCAATTAAACCAAATTATTATCGAACAGTACTCTGAAATTACCTACCTTTACGGTTCTCTAACTCTGCTTCTTTCTCAAAAATCCGAACTGATTACCTTTAAACATCAATTAGCCCAGTTAATCGATGAATATCAACTTAGCTCACCCTCCAACCCTTATGGTTATTCAGGCTTTCTTAGCCTCAAATCTCTTGATATGCATGTTCAAATGCTCATTTCAGATAACACATCCAAAATAGAATCCATTCTGGATACCTTCTCAGAGCTCGGCTTATCGGAAAAACACTGGCAGCCAACTAAAATCAGCCTTGATAATTTTTTAGCTAAATATTTTCCTGCCTCCTTATCAGGTGATTCAGAAAATACCAAAATCCACAGAGAGATCACCTCAGCTGCTCAACAACAAATCGCTATTGAAAAAGCAAAATATAAGCCAACAGTAGGAGTCTACGCTGAGGGGTTAATTTTTAATGGTGATCGCAATACAGCCACTGCTTTCTCAACTGGACTGTACCTTCAATGGAATCTTTATGACTCAAATAATTATGCGCTCACGAAAGAAGCAGCTTACCAAGCCTACGCCAGCAAGAATCATGCAGCCGCCCTCTCTGAGAGAGAACGTGCGGAATCCTTGAGCATTTTATCAAATATCAAAGGAGTCAAAAGAAATCTAGTTCTCATTCAGAATAACAAAAAACTGATTGACGAACAAAACGCTCTCGCATTAAAACTTTTTAATAAAGGCGCTATTAATGCAACACAGCTCTGCGACACTTTAACTAAACAACTAGATATTATAAAAAATGAAACTGATATAAAATTATTTGATTTGATGATGCACAAGGAACTGGCCACAAAAACTCATTTCAAAGTACCTTTAAACATCGAACGGAGTGATGCATGAAAAACTCCGGACTTGGCCTTGCGGGTAATATCGCTAAATTTTTCATCCGCTCAAAATTAACCCCTATGATAATACTTATAAGCCTTTTACTGGGTCTGCTTTCTATTATATTGACCCCCAAAGAAGAAGAGCCTCAAATCTCTGTACCATTAATTGATATTCATACACAGACTCCAGGCTATACAGCAAAGGAGGTAGAAAGGAAAGTTACCGAAGTAATTGAATCAGCGGTTTGGGGAATTGAAGGTGTAGAATATGTTTATTCCACTAGCCAAAATCAAACGAGTTTAGTAACTGTACGATTCAAGGTGGGCGAAGCCATTGAACCCAGCCTCGTTAAAATTTACCATAGAATTCAAACAATCAAGAGTCAATTACCAAGCAAAGCTTTCCCACCAGAGATAAAATCCTACACGATCGATGACGTTCCATTTTTAGTCATTACCTTTAGCTCATCTCAATTAAATTCACTTGCATTACGAACGATGATAGCCCCTACTGCTCGTGAATTATCCAGCACCCCCAATCTTGGAAAAATTGATATTCTAGGTGGCGCAAAAAGAACTATTCGTGTCATTGCAGATCCAGCAAAGCTTTCACAGCATGGGATTAGTTTAGCAGAGCTTGCTAAAGCCATTGAAAATAATGACGCCATCGCAGTCACAGGTAAAAACTGGAGCAATAAAAATGTTTTTGATATAGAAATAGGACAGCGCCTAAACAACATTGACCAACTAAAAAATAGCTTTGTAGTCCAGAGTGGAGGACAGATAGTCCATTTACAGGATGTTGCCGATGTCATCGACGGCCCTGAAGCTTTTACACACTTTTCCTCTTTAGTCTACAAAGATAAAAAAACCGAAAATGCTGTGTCACTCGTTTTCACTAAACGTAAAGGCGCAAATATTGTTGAGCTAAGCAATCAATTAATTTCTCAGACAAAAACATTTACTCAACATTTACCCATCGATGTTAAAATGTCTGTCATTCGAAATTACGGCAAAACAGCCCAGAAAAAATTTAATGATTTGATGGACCATCTTTTGCTCGCGACGGTCTCTGTTACTGTATTAATTGCTTTCGCCATGAGCTTACGCTCAGCGCTTGTTGTGGCTATCGCAATTCCTGTAACAATTGCTTTAACGCTAGCTATTTATTATTTCCTAGGTTACACACTGAATCGCGTGACATTATTTGCCCTAATATTTTCCATAGGTATTCTGGTTGATGACGCTATAGTTGTTGTTGAAAATATTCAACGCCACCTAACAAATGCTAAAACACACGTTAATAAATTAATACTACAAGCAGTAGCAGAAGTCGGTAATCCGACCACTCTGGCCACTTTTACAGTAATCGCCGCAATCCTACCAATGGCGTTTGTTCGTGGACTGATGGGACCATACATGAGACCCATTCCAATTGGAGCCAGTTTCGCGATGATATTCTCCCTTTTAGTCGCTTTCATCGTAACACCTTGGGCCAGCTCAAAATTCCTAAAAATCTCTTCCATAGAAAATTCACACCAAAAAACTGGGGTTTTAGATCAAATCTACAAAAAATTTATGGGACTTTTGCTGGAACATAAACTCTATACATTATTGTTTTTCTTGATTAGCTTTTTACTGTTCACTCTTTCTATGAGCTTAATCTATTTTAAAGTCGTTAAAGTAAAAATGCTCCCCTTTGACAATAAAAATGAGTTTCAAGTACTCATAGACTACCCTAATACAACACCATTACCCCAAAATGTAGCTCTCACAAAATCTCTCGTGAAGGAACTCATTCATAATCCTCACATTATGGCCATCCAAACTTTTTCTGGGGAACCAGCGCCTTTTTCTTTTTCTGGAATGATAAAACATTCTTTCTTACGGAACGCTGACTACCTCGCTGATCTCCATGTTGTACTCACCGACAAAGACGATCGTAAAGAGTCAAGTCATGAAATTATTGAATCTCTTCGTCCCATCATCCGTAATTTTGCAATTCAAAATATGGCTGTTACGAAGGTACTAGAAATACCTCCTGGCCCTCCTGTTATTGCAACTATGATGGCTGAAATCTACGGCCCAAATGACTCTGTACGTCAGACAGTCGCTGAGTCTATCAAAAATGTTTTTGAAAAAGAGCCTAGCGTTGTAGATCTGGATACAAGCATGCGACCAGCAAGACCCCGCCAATATTATTCCTTCAATCAACAAGCCGGCGCATTACTCGGTATCAATTCGAATTCAGCAGTAGATGTTGGTCACTTTTTGTTTTCCGACAATACTATTACAACGCTCAGCGATATCAACGCTCCAGAAAATGTGAATATTAGTTTGTCCGTGGCCCAATCAGCGCGGTCGAGCGCTAAACCTTTTTCATTATTCGAAACCTCATCTTTTAAGACCGGAATAGTATCTGTAGATAAAGCGTTAAACGAATCCATCGAAAAAACAACTGAAATTCGATATCGTAAAAATTTAAAGCCCGTGTCTTACGTCATGAGCGAATTATCGGGAAAAGAAGAAGCACCTATTTACGGAATATTGAAAATCGCACCTCACATTAACGTCCCACTGAAAACAGCTGAAGTCCCTTTGGATACTACTCAGCCCATTTTAAAATGGGATGGTGAATGGTTCATCACCTACGAAGTATTCCGCGATCTTGGTGGCGCTTTTGCAATCGTCATGGTATTAATCTATATATTAGTACTAGGATGGTTCAGAAGTTTTACAGTACCTCTTGTCATTATGGCCCCCATCCCTATGAGCTTAATTGGTATACTCCCAGGACATGCTCTATTAAACTTTTATTTTACTGCTACCTCAATGATTGGATTTATTGCCGGCGCAGGTATTATTGTCCGTAACTCTATTATTCTAGTTGATTTTATTGAAAAAGAAATTACCTCAGGTACCGAATTAAAAACCGCTATCATCAACGCGGGTATTTTGCGCTTTAGACCAATGTTATTGACTGCATCTGCTGTAATAGTCGGAAGCTCTGTAATGCTATCAGATCCTATTTTTCAGGGCCTGGCTGCCAGTTTGATTTTTGGTGAAATTGCAGCAACACTAATGAGTCGATTTGCCGTTCCCGTTCTTTATTATTGGGTGATCGGTTATAATCGTGTCAAATCGATTCATGATGAACTAAACACTACTGGAGATTTTATATGACCATTGATAATCAGATTCGCGCAATTGCTGGAACATTTATACTACTCAGTTTGCTGCTTTCACAAGTGCATTCTCACTACTGGCTATTTTTTACGGGATTTGTCGGTTTTAATTTGCTCCAATCGAGTTTTACGCAGTTCTGCCCTATGGAAACAATACTAAAAAAGTTGCAAAATAAACTGTGAGAAAGAGATAATTTAATATGAAACCATCAATCAAAATTCTTGTTCTTGGCGGCACCATTACAATGACGACTTCCGGAAATGCAGGAGCGTCACCCACTCTAACAGGCCTTGATCTCGCCAATTCTCTTCCACAATTAAACGAAATTGCCAATATTGATGTTGAAACTCTGATGTTAAAACCCAGTGCCAGTTTAACATGGGATGACATCAGGCTCTGCCACGAAAAAATTACAACAGCAATTCACACAGGGACAAATGGCATCGTTATTTTACAAGGAACCGACACGCTAGAAGAAATTTCATTTATTTTTGATTTACTCTTCGATATTCCACAACCGATCGTTGTTTCTGGCGCAATGAGAGCAACGAACACACCAGGATTTGATGGTCCTGCGAACTTACTTGCGGCCGTCAGCTTAGCCGCTCATCCTTCTGCTCAAGGTCTCGGTACTATGGTCGTCATGAATGATGTTATTCATGCTGCGCGCTATGTTATTAAAGAACATACTGCGTTTACAAATGCATTTAATTCACGCCTTGCCGGTCCTATGGGAATGGTTCACGAAGGAAAACCGTATTTATTGTATAAACCTAACATTAAACTCCCAACTTTTTCTTTACCATCCACACCAGCTCCCGATGTAGGATTATTCTCTTTTGCTTTTTCGCAACGTTGGCCTTTTCAAGCCATGAAAGAATATGACGCTCTCGTTCTCGAATTGGCAGGCAGCGGACATGTTTCTGAACATGATGTGGCTGAAATGAAAGAACTCTCCAAACAATTACCCATTGTTTTTACCTCTCGTGCCTCACATGGATTTATTATGCACAGCACCTACAACTATCCCGGCTCAGAACAAGAACTGATTTCTGCAGGCTTTATTCCAGCAGGCCAATACGATGGGCTAAAAGCTCGGCTGATCACCATTCTTGCTTTGTGGAACAATCAGAAAATTGACGCGGCTTTGTTTAATAATTAACTACAAAACAAATTTAAGAAAAGGCAAAATTTCGCCCGGAAGTATTACTGAATTACGCGACCCAACTTTTTTACAGCCCATTTTCAAATAAAAGCCTTCAGCAAATGGGTTGCTTAATATATAAAATTCTTTAATTTCTTTCTGCAAAGCAAATTGACAGCATATTTTCCAAAGTTCCCGACCAAAGCCATTCCCAATAAATCGCGGATGAAGAAAAAAATAATCCAACTCATCATTGGATTCATCATTGACAATAAAACTAAAAAATCCTGCTAATTCTCCTTCACTGTGAAATAAATTAATTGTATTTTTAGTTATATAAGCAGGAGTTAATCGAAATCGATCCATAAAAGCATCAATAGATTTTTCATACGCAGGCCAGTGTGACTTCGATTGCCGAAGTAGGTCATTTATTTTTTCAAGATCATCCACAGTCGCGTCAAGGATTTTTAAATTCATAGCCTAGAACCTTACAATTCTTTAGCAGCCAGCTCATTAGCTGATACTAACAGAAAAACGTATAATTAATCAAATAGAGTTACTAATAGATCTGTGAATATCATTTAACTTTATTTCTTAAATGTCTGTGTTTCATTAGCAGTTTCTGTTTTTGCTGCCGCCTTCTCAGCAACTTTCTGTATACTTTCTTTCAGAGGAGATGCATTCATTGTCTCTAAATGTCTTCTGACCTGACCTTTTAAAATGCTTTTGATCATCCCCACTTTACTTGTCTCAACTTTATGGAGAAGCTTATCAAGTTTAGAAATCGCTGCGTATGCTGCTTTTTGATCTGGATCAAATTTACTATCTGCTTGCGAATATACAGCGGGCTTACTAATGTTCTCCACCATGCTAATCTTCTCGATAGCATCTAATTTAGCCTGTATTATTTCAGCTCTATGCTCTTCTTTATATTGTTTAAATTCAGGTTGAGCTGTTATCACATCAATGGCACCTCGAAGACTCGCAATTTGATCCCTAACACGCACACCCTCAACTACAATATTTTCGGCTTTAGCAATAATATTTTCAAAAGATTGACTGAGCGCCGATTGCTTGACTTGTGTCATTCGAGTCGGTATTTCTTTCAATTCTTCTCCAAGTAACCTCATCAACTGGCCTTTTTGACTTACATTTTTAGTTTCTGAAATTCTGCTGAGTAAATTCATAGCTCCTTGATAATGATTTTCAGAATCTTGAACATTACCTTTTTCCAGAGCGCTTTCTATTTTGTTTAAATAGTTATCAAAATATCCAACTGGATAATCTTTATTATTCATGCTTCCCAATACTCGATTAACAGATTCTTTGAAATCCGACAGTTCTGGATTCCTAGCTCTTTTTTCAAACTCAGAAATTTGTGCACGTAAAGTTTCTACTCTCACATCCTTTTCTTCAGATTCGGGTTCAATTTCTACTTTTCCCTTATCATCTTTCGATACTGTTGTTACACTTTCACTTTGTGGTTTTGCTTGATTTGCCATTACATCATCGATATCTTCCACTGGTAGTACGTAATTTTCTACATCTTCTGAATCCACTTCTTCTGTTCCGTATTCTTCCTTTTCTTTTGCCTCGTTTTCTGCAGTTTCACCTTTCATCCCAGCTTCAAACTCAGAGCGCATCTTTTGATTTGCTGCTAACTTCGTTTTTAGCTCCTCTACAGTCTCGTTCTCTTCTGCCTCTACCTCTTTTCCTTCAACCTCGCCTCTGTTTTCCGCAGTTTCACCTTTCATCCCAGCTTCAAACTCAGAGCGCATCTTTTGATTTGCTGCTAACTTCGTTTTTAGCTCCTCTACAGTCTCGTTCTCTTCTGCCTCCTCTGCTTTTCCTTCTATCTCATCAACTCCTTCTTCGCTTGGGAATTCTTCTCCCTTTGCTTGTAGCTCTTCGTGAGTTTCCACTTTTTCTTCCAGACCTTCATTTCCAGCCTCAACCTCAGATTCTTCACTTCCAAATAATTCTGCAGCAAGCCTTTCTGCTTCTTCATCTATTTCTAAATCAGATTTTGGTTCTATTTTATTCACTGATTGTAATGTACTATCAGGCATCTTTTCTTCTGGTAAAGCGCCTGCTTTGTCTTTTTTCCCAAAACGAACTGACGCTCGATTTGCTATGTTACCTAGCACGGTCCCTCTCTTTAATTTTTTAGATTCAGCCAATACCTGCTCTTGCTTTTGTTTCTCTACCTCTTCTTGAAGCTGATTCCTGATACTTTCTAGTGATCCAATGTACTGCTTTGCTTTAAAGTTCGGGTTATTGTGAAGATTTCGAGCTGAATTAAGTTGCTCTTTCAATGCCCGCACGCCGCCCCCCTTGACCCGCTTTATAGTTGCGTCAATTTCTTCAATAATTCTCCCAGCTGCAGCTTTAGCTTCTGCCTCGGCAGTCATGAGTTCTGCCTCTTTCTTTGTATCTTTGGACATAGCCTTTCTCCTAACTTTTTACCTACATTAAGTATAGTACATAATCCACATATTGACTGGCAGCATAGGCTTTTTCAGCCCTTCTAATGACCTGCTATAGCCTAGAACACCGTAAATAGGCCTTTCCAGCCACTCTGCTTTATTGAATCACTTCCACAAAACCAGTTGAAATCAGTCGGCATTTATGATATATTCACAAAGATCAGCAAGACTATAAGGATCCTTTATGAAAAAACAGCCCCCTGTGCAAGACATAGTAGCTAGTAAACCCACCCTTGATATTCAGATGACACCAGCAAACAATGCCAATGACTTTATTAAGCTCGGCAGAGACGTTCATAGTCACGTAATGGGATTTTTAGGACTCAGAGGAGCCATCCGGCTATCGAGAAGCTGCACAAGCCTTTGGGTTAAAAACCAAGGGGCCCTTTTTCGATTGTTTTTGCAAGAAACCCAATCTAATTTAAACAACGACGCGTTTGCCTATTTAGTTGAGGCAATAGAGTTAGATGAAAATTTTGATAAATTCACATTAAACTTTGCACATCTCTCTCGCATTCTGTCTTCTATTTTACCCGTATTAGGCTACCTCATTAAAAATGATCTAAGAGTTGCACCTAAATTTGCAGCCATCTGTGGTAAAAAAAATGTTGTTGAAGAACTTCTTGGAGATAAAATTACTGGAGGGATAGATGTCAGTAACCATTGTATAACATCATATTATGCGGCGGGTGGGCAAATAGAGTGTTTAGAAGATTTCAGAATAAAACATCCAACAGTTTTTTTATACTACATTGATCCTACTGCACAAAGCGCCGCCTTAGGTGGGCAAATTGATACCCTAAGATACCTCAAAAATTTAAATTATGATTTAAACAAAGTGTTTGTTAATCCCAATGGGATCGGTGATGAGACCTTATTAACATCGGCAGTAAAAGGTGGTCAAAGTGAAATGGTCGATTTTCTAATAGGAGAAGGTGTTAGCTCTACAAACGGCCCCCAGTTAGCTCTCACCGCAGCTCAATTCGGACATTGGAAACTGTATGACCGATTAAAAGAAGAGGATGACCCATTAAGTGGCTATCTAGATGAAAAAGAAGTACATGATCACGCCTTATTTATTGCCTGCAATGCCTTAAGAACAGGAAATCTTGAATTAGGTCTTACATTAATGCGTCAATATAGCTTAGATCCAAAAAAATTATTTATTCACGTCATTGAAGGTGGCAATGCTGAAGTTTTTTGGCATTTTATCAATAATACATTAGTTTCATTGACTGACAAATTCGAAAATGATGCAACAGTTGAACATCTCATAGCCCAATATGGTCATGTATCTTTATTAAAAGAAGTGATTAATGATCCACGACCCAAAAATGGGGTTCATGCTGTCGATGCAAACGGAAAATCGACATTGCACTACGCAGCTAAAGGTGGACAGTACAAAATGTTTTCTTTTTTACTTCGTTTTTTTGATAATGCTGCTCAAAAAGATTCTGAGGGCAACACACCCGCTCACACTGCTGCTGAATTCGGATCTGTTTGGTTTTTAAAACCATTAATGAAAACTAAACTTGGTCGTGTTCTGATGAAAGGAAAATGCTCGAAAAATAATGCCGGAGAAACAGTGCTGCATCGCGCAGCGGAATTTGGCAATTCTGATTTGTTATTCATGTTGATCGATGACAAGGAATGTGGGATTGACTTATACTCCGTAGACAATGAAGGATTTATGGTCATACATAAATTAGCCGGTTTAGCAATAACAAATTCGGATATCTGGGATACCCTGAATCAACTTATGCTAAAATATGGCAGTCAACTCATGGATACGGGGGTTGTTAATTTCCCCAATAATACCGTGAGAGGCGTTATGGAAGCGTGCGGAGCACAAAAATATTTTGATAAGTCGGTTCTTGCTGCTAAAAAAATCGAGCTAAAATAATAGCAATATATCTAATGTGCCTCATCCCAATTATCACCCGTGCCAAAACTCACTTCGAGCGGCACGTGTAATTTTACAGC
Source organism: uncultured Gammaproteobacteria bacterium (assembly GCA_964446105.1). GTDB lineage: Bacteria > Pseudomonadota > Gammaproteobacteria > JAIEPX01 > JAIEPX01 > JAIEPX01. The sequence goes on from CAYUMZ010000001.1 coordinate 36,105, forward strand.
GGATTCCATTAAATGCTTAATATCTACGATAAAACCATCAACAATGGATTCAGCCACTTCAAAAACCAACTCATCATGAACTTGCATGATCATTTTGGCATCGACTTTTTTATTAATTAACCAGTGATCAATGTTGATCATCGCAATCTTGATGATTTCAGCTGCGGTGCCTTGCATGGGCGCATTAATAGCCGCTCTTTCAGCGGCATTACGAACATTAAAATTAGACGAATTAATATCGTTCATGTATAAACGTCGACCTTTGATCGTTTCTACATAACCCTGTTTTCGTGCCAATTCTCTTGTATCGTCCATATATTGTTTCACTAATGGATAACGATGAAAATACGTTTCCATATAGTGCTGAGCTTCTTCGCGTTCAACATTGATTTGCCGAGATAATCCGTACGGCGACATCCCATAAATTAATCCAAAATTAATCGCCTTTGCGCGTCGACGTTGTTCCGGTGTTACTTGTTCGATAGGCACATTAAAAATATCAGATGCTGTAGACTTATGCACATCGAGCCCATGTTGAAACGCCGAAACTAACCCAGGATCACCAGTTAAATGCGCCATGATGCGTAATTCTATTTGTGAATAATCTGCCGATACAATTTTATAGCCTTTAGGTGCAATAAAAGCTTGCCGAATTTTTCGACCCTCTTCAGTTCGAATGGGAATATTTTGTAAATTAGGATCTGTAGAAGACAGACGGCCTGTACTGGTTACTGCTTGATTATAGGAGGTATGCACACGTCCCGTTTTAGGATTTACTTGCTCTGGCAAACTATCGGTATACGTCGATTTTAATTTGCTTAAACTGCGATGCTCTAAAATAATATTGGGCAGTGGATATGTCATCGCTAATTCCTGCAATACCGCTTCTGAGGTAGAAGGTTGCCCAGTTGGAGTTTTACTGATCACGGGTAATTGCATCTTATTAAATAATATATCTTGCAATTGTTTAGGTGAACTCAAATTAAAATCTTGACCTGCTAATTTTTGCGCTTCTTCTTGAAGTTTTTCAATTCGGCTTGCTAATACATGACTCCTCGATCTTAAAAGTGCAGAATCGATGAGGACTCCCTGTCTTTCCATACGCATTAATACAGGTACCAATGGCATTTCTATTTCTTTGAATACTTTCTCGACACTGGGTATTTCTTTCAATTTTGATGAAAGCACTTGATGAAGTTGCCATGTGATATCGGCATCTTCAGCAGCATATTGTGAAGCAGTGTCGATCGGAACCTGATTAAAGGTGATTTGTTTCTTACCTTTTCCGGCAACGTCCTCAAATTTTATCGTCGATTTTCCTAAATAATTCAACGCGAGTGTATCCATATCATGACGCCCCGTACCACCTGTGAGCACATAAGATTCAAGCATTGTATCGACCAGGGCTCCAGTAAATGTGTAATTGTAATTACCTATCACATTTAAATCATATTTAATATTTTGACCAATAATAATTTTATTTTCGCCATTCAAAATAGGGATTAGTTTTTCAAGCACTGTTTCTCGATCAAGCTGTTGTGGGGCTTTTTTATAATCATGCGCTAAGGGAATATAAGCCGCATCACCAGATTCAATCGCAACTGAAATACCCACCAATTCAGCCACAATATCATTTAAGCTCGTCGTCTCCGTATCAAAAGCAATTAGGCTAGATTTGTTCAATTTATCGAGCCATAAATCAAGTTGGCGCTCTGTCAACACAGTATCATAATTTGTCGGTGTTGCAGGCTTCTCTTGATCAAGCTTAGCTAATAAGGCTTTAAATTCTAATTCCAAATATAAACTATGTAGACTTTCAACATTCGGTTTTTCAACGACGATATCGTGAATATTAACCGGCAATTGCACGTCACATTTGATGGTGACCAACTGTTTTGTTAACGGAATTTGATTTATAAAGTCTCGGAACTTTTCTCCTACTTTACCAGTAATATTGTTGGCATTCGCTATGAGGCTATCTAAGTTTCCATACTGAGAAAGCCATTTTTCAGCTGTTTTTGGACCCACACTCGGCACACCAGGAACATTATCTGAGGTATCACCAACCAAAGTTAAATAATCGATGATTTGATCTGGGCGAACACCAAATTTATTGACAACGCCGTCATGGTCTAACGAAGTGTTTGTCATCGTATTGATAAGCGTGATATGAGTATTCACCAGTTGTGCAAAATCTTTATCGCCGGTTGAAATAATCACTTCATAGCCATTTTTTTTAGCTTCAATAGCAAGCGTTCCAATGACATCGTCTGCTTCAACGCCTTCTACACAAATTAATGGTATTCCCATTGCTCGAATAATATTATGCAAGGGTTCAATTTGAACTTTGAGCTCATCAGGCATCACCGCTCGATTTGCTTTGTATTCAGGAAAAAGTTCATGCCTAAATGTTTTGACTTTAGAATCGAAAACAACAGCGATTCGTTCTGGTTGATAATCGTTTAATAATTTTCGAATCATGTTTGCAACGCCGTACACCGCTCCTGTTGGCTGCCCTTTGCTATTCGTTAAGGGCGGCAATGCGTGATATGCTCGAAATAAATAAGAAGAGCCATCAATCAGAATCACTGGCTTAAAATTAGGTAAACTCATTAATTATTCCTTCCAATACGACATCGAAAAAAGAACTAAGATACTGAATATTTCAAGACGACCTGCCAACATCCCAAATACAAGTGCCCATTTGCTAATATCAGACAGACTCAAAAATGAACCTGATACTTGACCAATTCCAGCGCCTGAATTTGATATGGCTGCGACAGTAGCACCAAAAGCGGTGGTTACATCATTTCCTTGCGCTAATAACACCATAATAATCACAGTAAATAAAACAATAAACGCTGTCAAAAAACTCCAGATAGCCTGAATAATTTCCGGAGATAACACTTGATCACCGATGCGTACAGGTATGACGGCCTTAGGATGAATTAACTGATGAATTTCCCGTACCGATTGGCGTCTCAATAATAAAATTCGTATTATTTTAATTCCACCTGAGGTTGATCCCGCGCAACCACCAATAGCCGCCATGAGCATGGCAAAATACGGAAGGTATGTAGGCCAATTACTAAAATCGGCATCCACCGTTCCCGTTGTAGTATTCAATGATACAATAGTAAAAAAGGATTTTAACAACGTTGTTTTAACATCTGGGTAAATATGATAGTACATTAATGTTGCAGCCGTTAATAATCCTGCTGAAAATAAAATCGTTATATAGGCTTTAAATTCAGGATCTTTCCAATAAAATTTTAAACGGCCATAACGAAAAAATTGATAATGTAATGCAAAATTTGTCCCACCTAAAATCATGAATATAATAGAGCAAATTTCGATATTTGAATTATCATAAAAAACATAACTCGCATCGTGATTGGAAAATCCGCCCGTAGAAACTGCACTAAAACTTTCGCAGATCGCATCGAACCAAGTCATACCTTGGACAGCAAATGCAACTGTGCACATGACAATTAAACCAACATAAATCAACCATAATGCTTTTGCTGTTCCTGTTAATCGAGGCGTTAATTTATTATCTTTAATTGGGCCTGGTGTTTCAGCTCTATATAATTGCATTCCACCAATGCCTAACATAGGCAACACCGCTAATGCCAACACTACAATTCCCATACCGCCTAAAAAATGCAATTGTTGGCGATAGAATAAAATTCCGTGAGGTAAATAATCGAGTCCAGTAATGACGGTGGCACCAGTAGTCGTAAGCCCTGAAACCGCTTCAAATATTGCGTTTGTAAAACTAAGCATAGGCTGTTTGGATACAACAAACGGAATCGATCCGAATAACGATAGTACAGTCCAGAATAACGTGACGATTAAGAATCCATCTCGGGTTTTGAGATCTTGTTTATTCCCTCTAAAGGGCAGCCAACACAGAAAACCACAAATGAGAGTAACAAAAAATCCGATGACGAAAGCTTCATGGGCTCCGTCTCCGTAGTACAGTGCAACACCAATGGGCGGCAACATTGAGATACTAAAGAACATTATGAGAATTCCTAGTACCTTCAGAACCGGCGCAAAGCGCATAATGACTCTCTCTGGATTCCTTTTAATCGGACAAGAGTAGGGTGGAGGGGTGAAAAAGTCAATGCAAGAGAGAAAGCCTCCGACATCACTAAAACCCATCATCGAATGATCAAAATCTTTTTTACATCTTGAAAACAATTGCACTAGCTTCCGGATATCACATAAACCATCTACTTACGTCAATTTATTTAAACATGATACGGTCTACACCTTAACATCATAGTTTAGCAATGATTCTCTCTTTTTCTGTTTTCACTATGTTGATATAATTAATTTACAAAACATCAACCTAATACTAATTAATTAACAGTGACATCAAGCTAATATAATATAAATTTAGAGTTTGAACAGAATAAACAATTTCCCAATGAAAAAAGGGCTTTTTTTCTCTTGACTCTGGATCTTTTCGTCTCATAAGATCGCAGCGTAAATTTTAAAAAACATTTACATATTTTATAAACTAACTAATATGGAGAAAATTATGTTAAAGAAAACATTATTCACCGTTCTTGTTTTAGGTTCCGTAAGTTCATTCGCTACTTCTGCTTTAGCTGATGACACAACAGCAACTATTTGCCCAGGCGCAGGTGTTATCAAATCACAACCATTAACCAACCTTGAAGCTAGCAAGCACTCAAAAGGAAAGCTTGTTGCGAGCACTACCAGCAATTATGGTACAACCCAAGAGTGGACTTTCAAAATTATTGGCTTCAAAATGCAAGATAGCCAAGATCTTCTGAACAAAGCCAATAAAGTACTAGAAACGGTAAGTGGCGGTGATAAACCGGCTGTTCTTAAAAAACACTGTAATGTGTGGGTGTGCAAATATACTACTCAACACGGATTCAAAGCTTTCGCAACAACAGCTGCTAATTAATACACCTCTACTGTATTAATATCACTTTGAGGGGACTAACTTCTGAAACTCGTTAGTCCCCTCTTTTTTGATAATCGATCTCATGCTAACATTCACACCTTTTAGGAAACCTCTCACCCCCAAATATCAGGATGGCCAAAATGTTCGGGTACCGAAGTAAGTAAGACTGTGAAAACTCAATTTCTTAGACTTGGATTCACCATTATTTTTTTGCTGGGCTTCAGTTTAACCACTGCAGCGACAGAAAATGCTTCCCATGAAGCACCCGGTCGCTATGCCGTTCTATTTTATTATGGTGCCATGACTAAAAACACACTGGGCCACGTCATTAAAATGACATATACCCTCGATGATGAACACTTATATTCTGGTGAGATTAGTTATATTTTCAGACCCGACCAAGGTATTAGACGTTACTTTGATCGTATATTTCAAAGCATTGAAGCTAATTTCAATTTTACTATTCACGATGACCATGGAAAAACATTTTGCGAACTAGTTCCGTATCTATCTTTTCGGATCAAAAATTTTCCTTGGCAAAAATATGTACTCACTAGCCTTAGTTTAGGGGAAGGAATCTCTTGGAGCAGCAAAATTTCGACACGAGAGTATAGAAATTCAAGAGACCCTCAACATCTGTTAAATTATTTAAATCTGGAATTTACCGTAGCTGCACCCAAATACCCAAGACTTGAATTAGTAGCTAGATTTCATCATCGGTCAGGCGTTTTTGGATTGTATCGCTCACACAATAGCGGAGCGACAGCTGCAGGTCTTGGTGTTCGATGGTATTTTACTTAAATATACGTCACTTTAACCGAAAACATCTTTTCAACTTCGCGCACATGCGATTTTTCAGAAACAAATAAAATAATATGATCGCCAGATTCTATTCGAGTATCATGATGAGGAATAATCACATCACCTGCTCTCACAATAGCACCAATCGTCGTCGCACGGGGCATTTCAAGTTCAGCTAATGTACGCCCTACCACTTTGGATGTTTTTTCATCTCCATTCGCAATTGCTTCAATTGCCTCAGCTGCACCTCGACGTAAAGAATGCACACTCGCTACATCGCCTCCACGAACATGTGCCAAAATACTGCTAATAGTGGCTTGTTGAGGTGAAATCGCAATATTGATTTCTCCACCTTCAATTAAATCGACGTAAGCAGGACGCATAATTAATGCCATGACCTCGCGCGCCCCCATACGCTTTGCTTGAAGAGCCGCCATAATATTTGCTTCATCATCACTAGTCACCGCACAATAGAGATCAGTTTGTTCGATATTTTCATTGAACAATAATTCTTTATCTGAAACATCACCACATAAAATAGTGGAGTTGTGTAATCGCTTTGCCAAACGCTCACAATTAGCGCGATTATGATCAATAATTTTTACTTGATAATCATT
>CAYUMZ010000002.1:0-31111 GCA_964446105.1 uncultured Gammaproteobacteria bacterium
GGTTCGAACTTGCTTAGTCACTGAAAATACAGTGGGAAATAAACGACCAAAAACATCGCCCACCGTTCCTGCATCACGCGCGATGGAATACGCTTGTTTAATTTGTCCAAAAATTTGTGACTCACCCAACATCATGGAATCAAGTCCGCTGGCGACTTGCATCACATGACGCACAGCATCTTGTCGGCGATGGCAATAAAGATGAGGAGCTAAATCATCTACAGATATTTGATGATATCGAGCCAACCAATTTTTTACGGCGTCTTCAGCATCACCTGCACAATACAATTCAACTCGATTACAGGTTGAAAGTATTACCGCCTCATTCACCGCTTCCAAGCCAACCAAATCTCTTAAAGCCAAAGGCGTTTTTTCAGCGCAAAAGGACAGCTGCTCTCGAAGAGCAATCGGCGCAGTTTTATGATTGAGTCCTATGGCTAACATTCCCAGGATTATAGGCCTTGCAGTTCCAGGCTTCAATGGGTGCCCTCTCTTATCTCTTGTGCTATGATAAATAACATTAAGCTCCAGGCTACTCTGGATACGATGACTACTTCGAGCAAAGAGGAAATTATGAGCAAATTCAATAGTTCCAGGTTAATCGTTATTTCTGCAGTGATTACAACTCTCTCCCTCACAGGATGCTCGACGATGCAAGGCATTTTTGGACGTCCCGCTCAAGCGCCCAGCAATCAACCTCTTAGCAGCACCCAACGCGCTACTCAACTATCGCAATATAATAATTGGACAACGAGCGGCTCTGTGGGCATTTCGCATCATGGCAAAACAGACATCGGCACCTTTGTGTGGCGCCAAGACGGGCTAGCCTATGATTTCAGAACATACGGACCTCTCAACGCTGCCAGCCTCCGTATCGAGGGTAGCCCAGGACATGCAACCTTATGGAAAAATGTTAATACACCCGTTACCGCCGACTCTCCTGAAGCTCTCATGCAACAAGAATTAGGCTGGTTTTTACCGCTCTCCAACCTACGCTTTTGGAGTCGAGGTCTTGCAGCTCCAGGAATCAGCGCGCGAAAAATTCATGACGAATACGGTCATCTCAAAGTTTTACAACAACAAGGCTGGCTAATTAATTATCAACGTTATCAAGCTGTGGGCAATTTAGATTTACCGAGAAATGTACTCATGACCAATCGTGATTTGAGAGTGAAAATTATTTTTAAACAATGGTAATTAATTAAATGACACATCAAGACAAAATAACACTGCATGCACCTGCAAAATTAAATCTATTCCTTAACGTTTTAAATCGTCGAGAGGATAATTATCATAATCTACAAACCGTTTTTCAATTTATCGATTACGCAGACCAATTACATTTTTCTCTCAGTGAAAATAACAACATTTCCCTAGACGCCCCCGATTTAACTATACCTTTAGAAGACAATTTAATTTATCGTGCAGCGAAACTTCTTCAAATTAATACAGGCATTCGATTTGGCGCCCATATTCGTCTCAATAAAATTTTACCAATCGGCGCTGGCATAGGAGGCGGAAGTTCCAATGCAGCTACTACATTAGTAGGATTAAATCGACTCTGGAACACCCAACTTTCACAAGACGAACTTATTTCATTAGGCAAACAATTAGGTGCCGATGTACCGATTTTTATACACGGCGAAGCTGCGTATGCAACAGGAACCGGAGACAACTTTACACACTTAGAATTAAACGAACCTTGGTATGTCATTTTAATGCCACCCGTGAGCATTTCTTCTCGCGAAATTTTTTCACACCCACAATTGACACGGAACAACCAACCCATCACAATAAGTGAGTTTCTGAGCCAAGGCGGATCAAACAGTATGGAAGGGCTTGTTAGAAGCTTATATCCCGCAGTTGGAGACGCGATTGACTGGTTAAGCCAGTTTGGTTCTGCTAAGATGTCCGGTTCAGGTAGTACTGTGTTTTCGAGCTTCGCAGAAAAAATTCAGGCTGAAAATGTAGTCAGACAAATCCCTGCTCCTTTCAAAGGGGTTGTGGCAAAAGGGTGCAATAAGTCACCACTTTATAGTTAGCAATTGTTTGGGGTGTCGCCAAGCGGTAAGGCACTGGGTTTTGATCCCAGCATTCCCAGGTTCGAATCCTGGCACCCCAGCCATAAAAGAGTGAGCGCAGAGGTGAAAACGGTGGCAGAAATTAAACTATTCATGGGTAACTCCAATCCTGTTCTTGCTCAAAAAGTATCACACGAATTACAAATTCCGCTCGGTAAAGCCATCGTTGATCGATTCAGTGACGGCGAAATTATGGTGGAAATCCATGAAAATGTGCGGGGCCGCGAAATTTTTATTCTGCAATCCACCAGCGTTCCCACCAATGACAATCTCATGGAGCTCATTATCATGACGGATGCACTTCGACGCGCTTCCGCTGCGAGCATTACAGCCGTCATGCCCTATTTTGGCTATGGCCGCCAAGATCGACGTCCTCGATCTGCGCGAGTTCCCATTACGGCAAAAGTTGTAGCCGATATGATGGCCACTGTGGGTATCACTCGATTAATTACCGTCGATTTACATGCAGACCAAATTCAAGGTTTCTTTTCAATGCCGGTGGACAACGTCTATTCTACACCCGTCATGCTAGAAGACATGAAGGCTTGTGGATACGACAAATCAGTGACCGTTGTTTCACCCGATGTGGGCGGCGTGGTTCGCGCTCGCGCGATCGCAAAACGGCTAAATGACACTGATTTAGCCATCATCGACAAACGTCGACGTACACACAATCAATCTGAAGTCATGAATATTATCGGTGACGTTCAAGATCGTAAATGTGTTGTGGTTGATGATATTGTTGATACTGCGGGCACACTTTGCCAAGCGGCAACTGCATTAAAAAAACAAGGCGCAACGAGCGTAGTTGCGTATGCAACTCATGCAGTGCTTTCTGGTCCAGCCATTAAAAATATTACCGATTCTGATTTAGACGAAGTGGTCGTTTGCGATACGATACCTTTACAACAACCCGCCATAAACTGCCCTAAAATTCGCTCATTAAGTTTGAGCCATATCATTTCTGAAACAATATTACGTGTGAACAATAAAGAATCTGTCAGCTCGATGTTTGATGATCAAAAAGCTTAGCCTCCAAACTACAGCATCATGCTAGAACAGAGATAAAAACCTTTAAAAATAGCGCCTGTTTTGAAATTTCTGCAAGGGGTAATATTGTTAGTTTTTTGACCCAGAGAGACAATCCAAGAGTTTTTTGAGTTGAAAAACTCTTGGATAATATTAAGGTATTAAATTAATTTACTCTGAAATGCAAGACGATGAACTACCATCAGTACATTTAACTGTGCAAGAAGATAAAGAATTAATTGTAATTGAATCAACTTTGTCTGCATTATAATACGTATTGCCTACACAGTTTTTGATATTCTTAGAATCAAAACTGAGGCATAGTCCTGTTAGACTATTAAAATGTTTGCATTCGCCAATTTCAACGGTGGTATGTTTATCACCAGGCTTGGTGTGATACTTCGCTGATTTACCATGCTTAACACCATAGTACATATTAGCTGCAGATGTTGAAAGGAATCGATACACAACATCTTTATCGGTGCCATTAATGATTGAAATTGAATTCAAAGATCTTACTGATTCATTTGCAGCTACATCAGAAGCAGCATAAATCGAAGAACTCGCTAACAATAATAAAGAGACCGCAGTTAAAGATTTCAAATGTAATTTCATAATTAAATCCTCTGATTTTTTAAGTTTAAAGAGAAGCGTACTGTATCACTTGATTTGATCATTATCAACCCATTTCCTGAATTTTGAGCAAACAAAATTACTCGTTTCACGCCAAAATTACTTTTCCAACCGTGTGCGATTACAGAAACTCCCAAATATCTAATAAATTTTCCACCATCCCTCTTCAGGAAAAATAGAAGCTAATACGCTATAATCTTACCTTAAGGATACTGTAACTACTCACCCCGGAAGATTGGATTGGGCAAAATAGTGACGCTGCATCTAGGGGCAAGTAGCTACAGGATATTATTATGGATGGACACCGTGTTTACATCGCTTTCACTCGCCACTTTGATACCGCTCTTCATCACTGCCGCTGCAGCTGTGTGGTTCGCAGGCATTCAACTATCTATTACAACCGATATCATCGACAATCGACTCAATCTTGGCGAAGCGCTGGGTGGACTCATTTTTCTTTCCATCGCAACAAATCTACCAGAAACTGCAATCATCATCAGCGCATCCATTCATCATAATGTAGGCATAGCAATAGGAAATATTTTAGGTGGTATTGGAATTCAAACAGTGGTACTCGTTTTATTAGATGGAATTGGATTGAAAAATAAAGCAGCATTAACCTATCAAGCCGCTTCATTACAACTCGTGCTCGAAGCTACCTTAGTGATTATTATTCTCGTTATTTGTATTATGGCAGCACAACTTCCGAAAAATATTATTGTTGATCGACTCGCGCCTGGGGATTTGATGATTCTTGTAACGTGGCTCACAGGTCTTTGGTTAATCAACAAAGCGCGCACTCATTTACCCTGGCATGAAAAAGGACGCGCACCAAATATAATACCAATTAATCAATCACCACAAGTAAAAAAAAGAAAACAATGGAGCACACCCTTCAGTTTTTTTATTTTCTCGGTAGCATCCATTATCACATTAATTGCGGGTTCAGTACTGGAAGAAAGTGGGAGTGCAATTGCTGACAAAATACACTGGAGCGGCGTACTGTTTGGCTCCACAATTTTAGCGGCAATTACCTCACTTCCCGAAATTTCTACAGGACTAGGTGCAATTAGATTAGGAGAATACACGCTTGCCATGAGCGACATATTCGGCGGAAACGCATTCCTGCCAGTATTATTTATACTTTCAACACTCATTTCTGGCGAATCCGTTTTGCCGCAAGCTCAAACTACAGACATCTATCTTGCAAGTCTAGGAGCACTCCTCACTGCAATTTATATTGTTGGATTAATTTTTCGTCCAAAACGCCAATATTTTAATTTGGGTATAGATTCAATAATTGTTTTAATACTATATATAGTGGGAATAATAGGATTATTTGCAATTTCGTAAACGAGTAGCGAGAGTGTCAGTGTACTTAGCCATTATCTCCACGAACAGACGATTCTTACCGTAGGCTAATTTTTTAGCCCAGGCTGTTGGAAGGTGCTTTAATTCTTCTTGAGAGATTAAGCGCCATGAAATGGTAAACCCGATTTCCTGGTATGCTGGTTTTAAAATATTCTCCAAATAATCTGGTGTGATAAGAGGCAAGCCCAATTCATCTATGGTATTTTTTTCCTTGTCGACCTCGTAACCGAAAATAATTTTTAATGTCGCATTTTTTCGACAGTATTTTGCGATGCTTTGTAAAATTGTTTTTTCAGGAAGCGCGACAGCCCTCAATAGGGAACCCCAAGGAAGCAGTATTGAAATGTGTGATGCAACACCGAACAATTCTTCAGGAAGTGATTCTACGCTGGCATGAACGAACAGTGCGTTCGATAAACCACCTTTTGAGGGCTTTTTAGCTGCTTTTTGAGAGTTAAGACGTAAGTTTTCGGCAGCTGCATCTATACCAATAAAGAATTTTTCAGGATTTTCGCGGGCAGATTTAATGACGTAAGAACCGTCACCCGTACCAATATCAATGACAACACCCTTCTCAAGATAAGGCTTGAGAAGCTCATCGACTCATCAACGGTCGACGCGATTTCGTTTTTTACCAACTACGATTAACATATTAACCTCGATTTCAACGAATAAAAAAGTGAGTTTACCAAAAAAGCGGCAAATTGTCTACTGTAAGTGGATTTAGGTATTATTCAGCATCTTTCCTCTAATTTGAAAACACCTCTGCATTTTATTATTGTTCAATTATGGATTAAATCCTGGAGCTAGTAATAATAAAATATTTAATTTACTATTGCTATGCTCTAGATTCACGGAATAGTTATTAGAGAGGAAACTATGTCTAAAATCCGTTTACGGATATTCATACTGATCAGTTTATTAATATCAGGCTGTGTAGCACCCGCAAATATCGCTATTCCTTCCCAGGAACCCCCTCCACTCAAATTAACAAAACATCCTCGTGTAGCACTGGTATTAGGTGGCGGAGGTGCTCGAGGCTATGCTCATGTTGGGGTTATTAAAGCACTTGAAAAAGCGGGAATTCCCATCAATTTAATTGTAGCTACCAGTGCGGGTAGCATCATCGGTGCGTTGTATGCTGATAGTCTTGATGCTAATTATGTTAATCGAGTCATGCGTAAAACGCATTTTTTTGATTTTGCAGATTTCACTATCGTCTCGAAAGGGAACGGCCTTATTTCAGGACGCCAATTACAACATTTTTTAATTAACAATATGCAAGCTCGCTGGTTTAACCAACTAAAAATTCCTCTTGTAGTCGTCACCACGGATTTAAAATCAGGAAAAGCAAAGCCTTTTAGCAGCGGTCCAATTGCGCCCGCGGTAAATGCATCATGCGCTATGCCCGGTGCAGTGCATCCTGTAAAGATATATGGCATGACACTTGTTGATGGTGGAATGGTGGCTCAATTACCTGTCAATATTGCCAAAACTTATCATCCCGATATCATTATTGCGGTTAATCTTGAAGCTGATTTAGATAAAAAAATGCCGACCTCTTTTATCGGTGTATTTCAACGCGCTTTTGATATCAGCATTCACGCCATAGCAGATTACAGCGGTGATGGAGCCGATGTAGTCATTCATCCTTCCGTTGGTTCCGCTGGAATTTTTGATGTGCATTTAAAAAATACGTTAATTCGTGCTGGAGAAAAAGCGGGCGTTGATGCAATTCCTCAAATTCGAAGCCTATTGCAGAAACATAATCCAATGACCCAATCCATTCCAAAATGATGCACACATTAGTTGCCTAATTGATAGAACAACACAAGTCAAATCACAGCTTACCGCGAAATTGGAAAGGGCTTGCGATGGGTTGGCTGGAATCTCGTTTTGAATTGCTCTTGAAAAATTGCAACAAATTACTTTTTGTATCCGATGAACGGGTTATTTTATCGACAACTTGATAGGCAGCCTCGCTAAATACTACGTCAACTCCTGCTCTTAATTCCGGATGCGTAATAGAATAATTATTTTTAATTAATTCCCCAGTCGTGTCTGCAACGGTATACGAGACAATATTTAATATATATCGCGTTGGACTGATAATAAATTCTATGACCTCCGTTGCCGCACCTACAATATCTTGAGTAAACTCTGGGCAATTTCTTTTTACAATAGGCATAATAAGGTTATCTTTAGCAGATTTCAGATACGATGCAGGATGAGCACGATCCGATATCTTACGAACAATTCGCACTATAGAAACAAATTGATAACCTGCCGCTATCCAAGTTAAATGACAACACCCAGCATTTATTGATTGACTGTTGTTTTTAGACTTCGATGACTTTTTGGCACCATCAGCCTTCTTCTTGTTCTCGGAAATTTTCTTGTCTTTTGCCATAATATCACCTCTTATAATCACTGCGCTTTAAAACCGACTTTTATGAAAGTATATTTTACGTATCAGCGCTAGAGTACCATAATATCATCACAAAAACCACTGTATTTCAGCTTGTTTTCTGATATCTGCTTTTTTTCCTTATCTTATAATTAACCCGACTCTCTAGTTTATTGACAGGCAGAACCTACAGGAAAAGTAGTGAATAATAGGCTATAATGAAAGTGGGTGGTATTGAAGCGTGAGGTATGTATGATAGAACGAGACATAGATCAAGAACTAAAGCAACTAGATGAGCTATTGAAGACGATTCGCGCAGACTTAGACAAGTATGGCAGATCAGACTCGACTAAAAAAATCTTTGAGGCACAACTGACTGAATATCAAGATGCCGTAGATGATTTAAAAACTAATCCAAATCAAACTGATCATGAAGATCTTGTTAATAAAGCCGCCAAAACTCTCAATGAATTTAAAGCTGAAGTCAGACTAAGAGCCGCAGTTGCCAATTTGGAAAATGCCGGTGAAAAACTCGAAAATAATAACAGCTTTACGAATAATCGATTAAAATCTGAAATAGAAAGTATGAAAAAATCTACGAACATATTTCTAGATCAACAGAAAGGAAATATTTACCTTTTAGAAGCCGAGAAACAACGTGCTGAAAATTTAACTCGTGAAATACAGTCTCTAACACAACCACAAAGAGCTTCAACACGAGCAGTAAATACTGATACAACCCCTGACAATACCGCCCAAAGCAAACGGCGAAGTATCATACAAGTCTCTGGTAATGCCGTAAAAAGATTATCGACATCACTGTCTCCTGCTGCTATTGGTAAATCACTTTCTAATTTTACTGACAAACTACCATCAGCCAAAGATATATTGGGTGCCGCAGCCCGAGCCTTCAAAAATCTTCCTATCACACCTTTAGTTAGCATTACATCCGCCGTTACCAATGCAGCCAATAAAACTGTTGATACGGCAAGGGGGCTAGCATCTTCTTCAGCTAATCTAATGAAAGCTATGTTAAGCACAGCTACTAATTTTCTGAGTAACCTTCCACTACGTTCTGCGTCTAAGATTGGCTCTGATCTTGCATCTGCAGCTAATAAGACTGTTGACACTATAAAATCTATTACATCAGCAATAGCTGATCGATTGCCGTCATTTAAAAGGGACGCTCAAACATCTGATGAAAAAAATCAAAAAAGCACTCAAGCTCAATTGCTAGAGAAACTAGTTATAGAAAGAGCAGAAACTAAAAAAGATTTGCCTACAACCAATCCTAACGAAAAAGTGACAATCAGCGCTGATAAAGTGAATGAGTTATTTGAACTACTCCAAAATGAAGCTAATAAACCAGAACCTAACGCTAAAACAGCTACTCAGAATTCAACGTCAACTGCTTCTCAAACCGCCAGAAATACAAATGATGCCACAGCTAATGCCACTAATGCTGCAGGCCAAACAAATACTGCCCGACCCCAATGGA
This sequence comes from uncultured Gammaproteobacteria bacterium, assembly GCA_964446105.1. Classification (GTDB taxonomy): domain Bacteria; phylum Pseudomonadota; class Gammaproteobacteria; order JAIEPX01; family JAIEPX01; genus JAIEPX01. Next base: position 9,020 of record CAYUMZ010000002.1, read on the forward strand.
CATCTCAAGGGACTGCAACTAAAACCGCAGCGACTAAAGAACAACACGCCGAACCCGGAGAAAGTCCAAAAGGTCCGAGGGGACCCTGATAACTATTTACACAGTTATGATGCATAGAAATTTGAGGGGATCATAGATCAGATTCTATTTTCGCATTAATATCGATCTTGAATTAACCTCGTCTACCGCAGGCGATCCAGGGTAATGTTTTTGGAACCACTGTTCTAGCTGTTGATTTAATTCACGTCTTTTATCCGTATCAATTGATATTGGCAATCCAACATTATCAATTGAATGATAAAAATTCACTGCAACGATATTTTTACCCTTAATACTACGAGGGCCATCTATATCAAATAAACTATGTGTTTGAGATCGAGAAAAATGCTGTAAGAAAGTATCGTACGCTTGGAGGTTTTTAAAACCAACACTCAATCCTTCGTCATCACGCATAGAATCAACATATACGATATCCTTTCCATCCCCAATAAAAGATTCATCAGATGATTGCAGAGTGAAAAACGCGGTTCCAGGCGTTGAATGACTACCGCCATACGAAGCCGACATTTGATCATTATTACCATTATCAGAATGATTATTTTCTGTATTTATTATTGAATTTAGACATTTAATTTTACCCTCATAAAATACTTTTTTCTTTTTTGTTTTTTCGTCGATTTTTTCTAGAGATTCAATTTCTACTTCTAATTCACACAATCTTTTTTGATAATAGGACAACTCATGTTTTCGCACAGACTCTAGCCGGGCATTTTCATTTTTATCAGACTCATAGGAGGGTGTGCCAAAACATTCGTAAATATCTTTTTTTCCTGGATTTCTTAAGATCTCATATGCCAATTGAATTGCGTTAAATTCAATTTTTGCATATCTTCCCAGATTCTCATCTGAGTTGTGTTTAAATTTATCTGGATGCCAAATCAGCGTCTTTTCTCTATAAGCTTTTTTAATTTGTGCATTACCTGCATTCCTGGGAACACCTAATACTTCATAGTGATCTCTCATTTTCATACACCTCGAGTTTTTCTCAGATATTACGTTGGCTACGAGCATTAAGCAATACCGTTTTCATAATCTCCACATTATCAACAGCGATCTTCATTTAAGTTTTGCATTATTTACATATTATTAGAGATCACTACATATCTTTATTATATTATATCACTAAAATCTAGAAATCTTATTAAAAGCAATTCAGCTTGTTTTATACATTCCTTAACTACAATTTCTGTTACAGGATCTCCACAGTAATCAGCAATGTTTCGCTGTTTGCGTAAACTATCTAGCAAAATTATCTTTCTCCCTTCTAATGCTAATGTCACTTCCAACGATCGAATCATTGTTACATGATGGCCTGGTACACTTGTTAAAGTACGAAACCCTTTGCTTTGCAACGCAGCATTTGCTATCTGCATTATAGCTTTATATGCCGAATCAAAACGGTTTTCTAAGCTAACTGCCGATATCTTTGAATCTTGAATATTTCTCTCAGCGGCAGAAATTAATCGTTTGATTGTGGTCTGGTCTATTGATATTTTCTCAATGCTTTTTCCTACTAGGTTTTTTAAGATCATTTGAATCTCCCTTAATGAATAATTTTTGTTTGCGTACAATTTCTTTCGCAAACGAATTATTATTATCCAGGAGGTTTTTCCATTCTTCCATACCGTATATTTTGGGATTTATTTCTCGACCGATTATCTCTTGCGGTTTATACAGCGCATTTATCACATCGTCGTACTCAATATCACCAAGTATCAAAACATCGACATCGCTTCCCGCAGTCTCTTTACCTCTAGCAACAGACCCATACACAAGAGCTACTTTAATTTTGTCTGAAATGGGCTCAAGAGCCTCCACCAAGACATCCACTATTCCTGAGGTTTTCCGCAATATGCTTACCAGCTCATCAAAAATAGGACACAAGCGGTTAGCTTGGTAATACACTTGATTACCACTACCTTCTCGAATCAACACCTCTGCATTGGCCAGCTTTGAAAGCTCCCTATGAAGACTACCCGCAACGGTGTGAGTAATCCGAGCAATCTCACGAACGTGATAGTGCTTTTCTGGGTGCAATAGCAAAAGCCCCAGAACCTTTCGCCTGTAAGCTGGAAATAACAATTCGGACAGTAATGACATCTCAAATCCAAGTGTAGCTGAGGAAGCTTCAATTGTAGCTTATTTAGCTACATCATACAAGCGTGATTCTTATGAACTGAACAGCACCGCTCAATACAGAGACTCTATATTTTTATACTATACTGTAAGTAGCAATATAAAAGCGTCGCGAGGTGTATTGTGGACAAAATTAGATTTTTCTCAACGAATAAGGTGTTGATATACATTAAAGGTATAAAAAATTGGAGTGGATTCGAGATTACTTACAACGGTGAAAGTGAAGATCGTTATGATTCAAATGACTTTGATATCAATAAATCTGAATTTGAAGCATTAAACAGTGCGCTTAATCATGTTCTTAACAACCTAAAACCAGATGAGAGAACAACTATTGAGATTCGTGGCAATAACGAAATGATTAAAAATATAATTTTAGGCAAAAATAATGCTTTCAAAATGAAGGACCAATATGAGAGATTCCTCGGGCTAGAAAAACAGCTTAATGTAAAAGTGAATTTCATTTGGATTCCAGACAAAAGCAATAAGCCCGCCGATATTACTTCTCCGGAGGAAATAAAAAAATCAAGAGCTATTTTGCAAAATCTGCGAGAACAATGCCATGAATATAAAAAGAGAGGATATCACCCTAAGGTTTGATTGAAGGAGGATAGGTTGTCAGGCCTAAGATTTATAATTAAATATGGTATAAATCTTAGACCTGACAACTTACTTGACATTTATTCCGTTACTTTAGATTAGGAGGAAAGTACTTATGACAAATCACAGATGGGATGCATTACCTAAAATCAAAGTACATCTCGAAGATGATACTTTTACATATATTGAGCAGACAATAAAAATTCTGCATCAAAGTTTACGCGGGATTTATTTTTATCTCGCCATAAAATCTATAAGGAAAGAGCCTCAATTTAACTCCATCGCAAGCTTAATCTTGATATCCAATGCTCTTATGGAGACAGCGGTTCTCGGATGGACAAAGATATTTGGTAGCGACAAAGAAGATACGTATTTTATGAAAATAATAGATAACAAGGTAATTAATTCAGATTTCAACGAGTATTTAAGCAATAATAATTTAATAGGCGAAGAATTCTACGAAACCTTATTAAATAAAATAAATTCGTCAGATAGTAAATTCGAAAAATACAGAGACAATATGAAAAAATTCCGCGATAAATTTATTTCACACACTGATTTAGTTATGTATCGCATACCAAAAAATAACGAAGAAAAACAGATACGAGATAATGCTCGTTTAGATGAATATCCCAGTCTTGATATAGCAGAAAAATCTTTGATTTGGTTTTATAATATGATTACAGAATTTTTGCAATACAGAGGAGAAGATAATTTTAACTGCGTTTTTCAATATCCTGATATTAAAGAAGTTATCAATTTTACCAATGAAGAGTCGGATGAATTAAAAATGTTATTGCTCGGCAAGTGAACTTTTAAAACATTCAATGGCCCACAAAAGCCCTGGCTGCATGGGTATTTTTTCTAATAGTTCTGGATCGGTCGTAATAAGATTAGGTTTTATCACACCAGATTTTCTAATCATATTGATAAATTTTACTTCATTTTGTGTAAGTGGTAATAACATACCCAAACCTTTTCTTAATTCTAATAACAGTTCCTCAGACCATTTCTGTAAACGTGGAGGAGTCCGCGGAAGGTTTCTTTGAATCAAGACAGGAAGTAATTTATTCTTCATATCTCTCAAATTAACTTGAATAAAATCGGTATTCAGATCATCTAAATTTATTTTAGTCATTCCAATATATACAGCAAAAGCAACTCGTAGTTTCTCTATATCAAGGTGATGGTGATTCAATAAATTGTTCGCGTCAAAGAGATCTCTACTAACATTACGTTCAAATAAAGCCGATAATTTTTCTGCAGCTAATTCGTGTATATCTAGCACTGGCGCTAACCAATTTTCATAACCAGAAATTTTAGTGGATCTATAGTTTATTGGCCAAAGTGGGAGCCTATGCATATAGTTGACATCGATGTCCAAGGTGCCTTTGGAACCCAAAATGGAATCATATAACCATACAAATTTACCACCAGCATAATGATTCGGCGCCCTATATTGTTCTAATCCATTCGATTGCAAAATACTAAAAATTGCCTCATTTATTATTACTCTTTCAGTCATCATCGTTTTTTTATCAACAGATCCAATATAATTTAAATCGATATCAACGGAAAGCCTTTTTATTGATTCGAAGCAAAATAAATTAAGAGCAGTACCACCTTTCAACACAAAACGATCTTTTAGATAGGGGACAGCCATGAATTGTTGAAATACATCGAGTAACCGATATCCTTTTCTAGATTTTCTGGCCTGTAACCAAGCTTTTTGGCCTCATATAATAGTTCTTGCTTAGATGTCAACATTTGGCTCCTCCCAAGATTCATTGATTACAGACTGTGGCAATAAAATATTCCACTTTTTTACGAGCACAAATGTATCATTTTCATTTCTTGTCGCATATTGCGGGTTTTTTGGTTTTATTGATAACAAACGATTTAATTGAGATTCAGATGCTTTAAAGGCGCCTTCCCTTTTCTCTAGAAAATATCCAACTGTCGCTGCAAGTCGAGCATTATTTAGCAATAAGCAATATTCAATGACGATATCAATATCTATCACGGTTAAATATTGTAATGCGCGGCATACTTCTTCCCAACCGCCACTTAGTTCGATTCGATCTAGAATATCAACATAGGTTCGTTCTCGATTCGTTATATATATGTCCATACCTTGACGATTAATCTTAATAACATTCGTATTGGTTATTTTCTGTTGTTTAAGTTCTACAGGATTTGCTGTTGCTTGAAACCAATGTCCACGAAATTCAAATGATTTATTTTTGTGTTTAGTAAGATATGTTGATAATCCAAATGCTGAGTATGCAGCGCCGTGGAGCTCTAAAGCCGTATGATATGCCAGTATACTATCTTGAGCTGCGCGGCCAGCAATTAAATAGGGATCAACTGATACATCTTCAGGTCGACTATCTGGAGGGACTACCGCATAGAGCTCACGCCGTATTCGGATCAATTTTCCAGTGTTGATATAATGTTGAATTGATGTATTGATCGAAATCGCTTTAAGGGCTTTCTGTTGTGTCTTCCAAGCCACATACTCATCATGGCGAAATACAGGGTTGGCATAAAAAAAGGCATCAATGTTCATGTGATTTAATCTTCAATAATATGCAAATTATACATATTATTGGAGATTATTGCAATATCAATTACTGTAGATCCTCTGGTTCTATCAAGCCATTCGTTCCGATTCCGTGGGAAAAATCACGTTATTCGTTCCAAAAACGTGATTTTTATCACGTTTTTGGTTCCAATTTCGTGATATTGAGGAAAGAATGCGGGTTTCAGGCCGTCTCTGGGAGAGGGCAAAAAGATTGAATAAAAGGGCCGCGGAGAATGGGCATAAAATCTGCTTTGGCGGCTAGTATTTTCACGAAAAGGCCGCTACAATGTGCGGCTTTTATATAACTTAGCGCAAAAGTAGCCTGGTGAAGGCGCTGGAAACCGCGCAGTATTCGTTGTGGAGTAAAGAATATGGCCAATTTATTTGACTTGACTGTGGAAACCCGTAATACCTTTGGTAAGGCTGCAAACCGACGTTCGCGTCGATTAGAGGACACGGTACCTGCTATTATCTATGGCGGTAAAGAAGAGCCTGAAGCAATTTCTTTATCTCACAACTTGGTCATTCGGGCGCTGGAAAATGAAGCGTTTTTCTCGCATATTTTGACTTTGCACATCGATGGTAAGAAAAAACAACAAGTGATCGTTAAGGATATTCAACGTCATCCTGGACGTCCACGAATCACTCACATGGACTTTTTACGCGTAAGCGCTGACGTGAAGCTCACAATGACAGTTCCATTGCATTTCTTGAATGAAGAGGAAGCGCCTGGTGTATTGGCCGGCGGTATGGTGACTCACCATATGGCAGAGCTTGAAATTCGATGCTTGCCTGCCGATTTACCTGAGTTTATCGAGGTGGATTTGGCCAACGTACAATTAGACGAAGTGATTCACTTAACGCAGATTAAAGTGCCGAAGGGCGTAGAAGTTATGCTACTCGCTCATGGGTCTGATCTCGCTCACGACCACGCAGTAGTGAGTATTCATATTCCTAAAGTAATTGAAGAACCTGAAGAAGTCGCTCCAGTTGAAGGAGCTGAAGGGGCTGAGGCCGCTGCTGGTGAAGAAGGTGCTGAAGCGGGCGAAGGTGGTGAAGAAGCTGAATCTTCTGAAAAATAGTGACACAGCCTATCAGATTAATCGTGGGCTTGGGCAATCCAGGCCCGAAATATGCAGAAACGCGTCACAATGTTGGCGCGTGGCTTGTTGAAGAATTAACCCGTCAATATCACGTCAATTTACGTTCCGATACTAAATTCCACGGCAATATAGGCAATATCAAAATTGCGGGTCAAGAATGCTGGCTTTTAATTCCAACGACGTATATGAATCTGAGCGGGACGTCCGTTCAAGCCTTAGCCAGTTATTATAAAATTCCGCCCGAAGAAATTTTAGTTGTTCACGATGAATTGGATTTTCCTGCTGGCCAAATACGTTTTAAACAGCATGGTGGGCACGGCGGGCATAATGGTTTGCGTGATATTATTGCAAAATTACATTCGCCAGCATTTCATAGACTGAGAATTGGAATTGATCATCCGGGTGATAGAAATGAAGTGACGAATTATGTGCTGAAACCACCACGTAATGAGGAGCATTCCGCAATAATGAGCGCAATACGTAATGCGCTTGAAGTATTGCCAGCATTTATTTCGGGTGATCATCAAAAAGCAATCCGTGAATTACATTCGACTGCTTGATGAAAACTTTTGTCTTTAATGAGTGAGAAAAAACATGGGATTTAAATGTGGAATTGTTGGACTTCCTAATGTAGGAAAGTCGACTTTATTTAATGCACTAACTGAAGCGAGCGTTCAAGCTGCAAACTTTCCATTTTGCACGATCGATCCCCATGTCGGCATTGTTCCGATGCCTGATTCACGTTTGGATGAATTAGCGAAAATCGTTAATCCTCAAAATATAGTTCCAACCTCAATGACTTTTGTTGATATTGCTGGCTTAGTCAAAGGCGCTTCACAAGGTGAAGGTTTGGGCAATAAATTTCTCGCCAATATTCGTGAAACTCAAGCAATTGCGCATGTTGTTCGCTGTTTTGAAAGCAGTGATATTATTCATGTCGCAGGAAAAGTAGACCCCGCAAATGATATTGAAGTGATTAATACTGAACTGGCATTAGCCGATTTGGAAACCATTTCAAATGCGGTCGTTAAAGTAAGTAAAACAGCAAAGTCGGGTGATAAAGTTGCGAAAGCGCAACATGAACTTTTAGAAAAAGTTAAAGCGCATCTTGATGAAGGTAATCCTGTGCGCACACTGAATTTAGATGCCAATGCGATGGAATTATTACAGCCTTTTCAATTAATTACTCTCAAACCTGTGCTTTATATTGCGAATGTTGATGAACATGGTTTTGAAAATAATCCCTTATTAAAAATCGTAGAAGAAATAGCTGCTAAAGAAAAAGCCAGTGTAATTCCGATTTGTGCTGAACTTGAAGCGCAATTAGTGGCCCTCTCTTCTTCAGAAAAACAAGAGTATCTTCACGAACTTGGCTGGGAAGAACCTGGATTAAATCGCGTTATCCGTGCAGGATATAAACTACTCGGGTTACAAACTTATTTTACGGCCGGGGTTAAAGAAGTCCGAGCATGGACTGTGAATATTGGCGCAACTGCTCCACAAGCCGCTGCTGTTATTCATACTGATTTCCAGAAAGGCTTTATTCGTGCTGAAGTTATTTCCTACGATGACTTTATCAATTACAAAGGCGAGCAAGGAGCAAAAGAAGCCGGGAAATTGCGTGTCGAAGGAAAAGAATATATTGTCAAAGATGGCGATGTTATGCACTTCCGATTTAATGTTTGAACCCTCTGGTTTCTTGGTAAGCTTGAACCATACTTACAATCGATTAGAGCCAAATCTTCCAATTACCCAAAGTGCTCGGCTTTTTTGTCAGGAATAGCAAAAAGTGGTACCACAAAATGTACAAATATGACATTTTGTGGTACCACTTTCTGTATTACTGGACTATGACAATATTTTTTAGTGAAGGTATAATCTACAGTGCTTTAAGAGTTACAGAGGCATCATACCCCAATTTTAACATCGCTTCTGTTCCAAGAGGCAATGGATCGTTAAAGTCACCGTGGCCAAAATTTTCAGAATGTAATATGGGTATATTAATTCCGTTTTCTTCTAAGAGCGCAACCAATCGTTTGAGCAATATGGGTTTAGCGAGAGCAAATCGTTCTTGATTTAATTGAGGATCAAGTAAACTACCGAATATAATTGCTTTTGCACCGTTAAATGTTCCGCTTCGAATTAATCCCATTAGCATAGTTTCGATGCGTTCTGGCCTTTGAGGTTCATCTTCAATAAAAACAATTTTATCTTTTGCTTTAAGCGCTGTATTTGTACCCATGTGTGTAAGCAGTATATTTAAACAACCACCCACTATACTGGTATCTTGAATTACATCACCGTCTTTTTTTGCTTTCTGATTAAGAGGCGTTAACGAGTAGGTTAATTGTTTGATATTTCCTGTTAATACCTCGATTATTTTTGTCAGTGTTGCTTGAGGATTAATTGGACACTGCGTGATATCAAACGTCTCTTTCGAAATTGAGGCCACCGGCCCGTGCAGACAAGGCCATCCCAGCTTGATAAAAAACAAATGAAGATTTGTCACACCACTAAATCCAATAATAACTTTTTTGTTTTTTGGCAAAATTAATTTGCCATTTTCAAGATCCGGTACAATTTTTTCACAGCCTTGATTCCCATTTAACACCCAAATAGCTTTTGCCTCGCTGTTAAGTGCATTTTGAAACCCTTCCAAGCGTTTAACATCTGAACTTGCATATGGCATGTCAGGATATAAGCTTCCGTAAGCAGATTGCGGAGGGTCGTTCATCTCTTGGAAATAAACAGGAACCAGCCCCGATTGTTTTAATATATTAATAACGATAGCAACAGCCTGTGGATCAGCCGCCGCCGCTGGAGATATTAGAGCAACCTTATCACCTTGATGTAAATGACCAAACATTTCTTTATTCCTTTAAGGATTTTCAGGAAACAATTATTTTCTTAATGGGACGATACGTCAAGCACTATCCTAAATATGGCACCAATCTTGGGTTCCGAGCGATTAGCCAGTGATTCTATCTCGATCACTACGTGAACTCACGATAATCAAAAATAGAATAGCAATTCTATGTTGAACTTGAAACCCTCTAAGACTAGAGATATTATTATGTCTATTCTTCAATATTTCCATGGGAAAATACAGTGAATGCACTATTAACAATCAAGAAGCGTTTAAATAATTTAGCCAAAGAATCAAAAACCAATAATGCCATTTTTTTCAAAACGAGCGAAGGATCCTATGCGGAACATGATCAGTTTATTGGCGTGAGCGTTCCTGAATTACGTAAATTAGCTAAGGAATATTTTGGCTTATCTCTTGCAGAACTATCAAAATTGATAGAATCGAAAATTAATGAAGAGCGATTATTGGCCTTGATTATACTAGTGAATCAATATCAGAAATCTGACGATAATGCGCGCATAGAGCGTTTTCAATTTTATCTCGATCATTTACAGCAGGTGAACAATTGGAATCTGGTCGATAGCTCAGCGCACTTAATTATTGGAGCTCATTTATTGGATGGAGATAAAAAACTATTAATCAGCTTGGCAAAGTCGAAAATCATGTGGGAACGACGAATCTCGATCGTTTCAACGTGGTATTTTATTCGAAAAAATCAACTTGAATGGACGTTCAAAATAGCGCTTATTTTATTAAACGATGATCATGATTTAATACATAAAGCAGTCGGATGGATGTTGAGAGAAGCGGGAAAAAAAGACGGGCTCATGCTGATAGAATTTCTGGATAAGCATGCCATTAAAATGCCTAGAACCATGTTAAGATATTCTATTGAGAAATTCTCAGATAAAAAAAGAAAGCATTATCTATCTCTGTAACTTAATTTTTTAATTATTACGACCTTTTTTTGTTATTATAGAGTCTCCATTCTATAATACCAGCTTCATTCCATTCTGAAGGCCCCGGTTTGATTACATAAGTCGCAGTAATTCCAGGATCAGCATAGAGTAGTTTCGCATGAACGCTAGAACCCCACCAGCTCCAGAAATCTTCTTTGCATTTCAGCATTATCTTCTTATTCCCACAATCATAGACAAAATCGACTTCCGGACCATTCATCCTAGTGCTAACCATAAGAATAATATCAGTGTCATTGGGTTGAATTTTCCCCGCGGGCGAAATAGATAAATCACCTTGAATAATTATTTTTTTATCGAGGTGACAAACACTATCAGTACCATTTGTAATTTGTACAACTGTACGAGCATAACCTTGACATGAGAAAGCTTGCAAAGATAAAGCCAGTACCATAGGTAAAGAATATTTGATTGCAAACATAGTATTTCTCATCAATTGGACACTAAATATAGGGTAATATTCACGATTTAATTACTGATTGTCAAGGATAATTCTCGTCTTTTCTCTTGGCAGGGAGGCTTTTTTTGTCCTAAACTTAATTAGCTTACGAATATGGATATCAACAGGGAAATCTTTATCCATGACCTTAATAAGACAATTCTTCAGAAGATTCATTATCCTGGTGATGATGTTAACTGGTACCTCCTGCCTCGCCAGTCAAACAACGCAACCTGTTGCGTATTTACTCGAGATTCATGGAGCGATTGGCCCTGCCGTATCTGATTATGTCGTTCGCGGCCTAGACAAGGCTCAAGCCAATAAAGCCGAGGTTGTCATCATCCAAATGGATACCCCAGGCGGCCTATCCGAATCTATGCGCGAAATTAATAAGGCGATATTAGCGTCCAGCGTGCCTGTAGCAACTTTTGTATACCCTAGCGGCGCAAGAGCCGCAAGCGCTGGAACTTATATCCTGTACGCCAGTCATTTTGCCGTGATGGCGCCTGGAACTAATTTAGGCGCAGCAACCCCTGTTTCTATTGGAATGTCTGGCGCACCCGAAGAATCTAAAGCAAAACAGGAATCCACACTGGAACATAAAGCAATCAGTGATGCCACTGCGTATATACGCAGCTTGGCTCAACTGCGTGGACGGAATATTCAGTGGGCAATGCAAAACAAGCGGAAGCAGAACGTGAACGACGAGCGAAAGTGATTCATGCTGAAGGTGAAAGCCTCTTCTAAACTCGCTGAAGCGGCTGAAGTATTATCCCGTAGTCACGGTGGTATCACACTTCGTTACTTGCAAACTTTAAACGCAATCTCAGAAGAAAATGCGACGACGATTGTATTTCCAGTCGATCTGATCGAAAAACTTGCGGGAGCGATTTCCACAGCCAAAGCCTAAATTAGGAAATTAAATACTACCATCCTGCATCATGAATAATTTCTAAATAATGCAGGATGAGTAAACTACCAGCATGAACCGTGATATCAACGAATTCTTGATTAGCCCGATTGAAGCACCCACTTTTTCCAGGAAAAACTAATTCTGCTTGATTTAAATCCCACTTAAGACCATGGGTGTCAACGATGGCTGAAGGCATTCCTAACAATGAAATTTTTTGCCCCTTTTTTGTCATGATTCTCTGAGTATTGCTGTTTTGTATTGTAAAACCAACAATAGGTGGCGCATAAATAACTGAATCAGTTTTTAAAAAAATATTGATATTCTGAATGATATGATCGAGAAAACCCCCATGAACACCTACGATAATTGCGGGTAACAAATTTTCTTTTTCCATATAGGCTAAGCATTTTTGAAAATCCGATGTATTTTGATCGGGCAGATAAAGATGTTTATGGCTTTTTAAAATATCTTTATCAGGAAAACTGTCGAGATCACCAATAGTAATATGAGGTTTGATATTCATTTTTTGTAATTGCAAAAACGCTCCATCCGCAGCTATTATTGGCAATGGTCGTCTAAAGAATTCTTGCTCTGGAAGATCCCCATCAAGACAAAGGATCGACCGAAATCGATTATCGTCCAGCATTGTCATAATAACGCTTCTGACCAATCAGCAATACACTGCTTAGCAAACAAACTACATTACTAGCAACAACAAAACCTGCACTAATACAAGTTCCGTAAATAATCCACGCTAACGAACATAATAAGTAATTTAAAACCATTAACATCGACACATCTTGAGTTGATTGTGTTTTATAAGCTTTAAGAGATTGTGGTAATAAACCGATAAATGAAGTTATCAGGGCAACATAGCCAAAAATAGTCTGTACAGCAAACATAACATTTTCCTCCGCTCAGATTATTGAGATCAGGTTCGAAGGGTTGGCAATCCGATCTGCCTCTCAGCTCATCTTGAGAGCACCCCTAATGTGGTCGGCTAGAGTATACAATAAAGCAGCGGCTACTGCCATATAATGGTTCCTCAACTTGACAAAAGCGGCTGAAAACGGCACTATCCCTGGTTCTTTAATGTATGCAGCATCCTAAGGCTTTACAGCTGATTGCTGATGCATCATTCAGAGTTGGCTATGTAGCTCAGTTGGTTAGAGCATGGCATTCATAATGCCGGGGTCGGTGGTTCGAGTCCACCCATAGCCACCAAACTAACTAAACCCTTTGGCCCATTGCGCCAACACATCGTCATCCACTTCGCTCAAATTAGCCGGCTGCCAACGAGGCTGGCGATCTTTATCGACAATGGCCGCCCGAACACCTTCTGCAAAATCAGGATTTCGAAGAAATTGCTCGGTGAGTTTCAACTCGAAATCCATGCAGGTATCAAAATCCTGCAATAATGCTTGATTTAAAAGTTTGAAGGTAATTTTGAGACTAGTCGGCGATTTTTGTGTTAGCAAATTTAAAATGTCTGCACATCGCTCAGATTGTGAAGAGGACAAATTACGAATAATTTCTTCTACAGTACTTGCCGAGAAACAACGATCAATTTCAGTATGCTCGACGAGCAGTTGACTTTGCCTCCCAGTGAACTGCCATCGTTTCAATACTTCCGAAATTTGCGTATGGGCATCGTGATCAAAATTTATTGAGGTGATTTCTTCGATCACATTGGCGAAATCTCCTCGATCAATAACAAAATCAACTAATCCCAAATAAGATGCATCATACGCATTGACTCGATCTCCTGATAATCCAAGATACCAGCCTAACTTTCCAGGACAATGAGATAAAAAATAGCTTCCCCCGATATCAGGATAAAAACCGATACCTGTTTCCGGCATGGCTAATTGAAGTGATTCATCGGCTACACGATGAGAACCATGAATAGATACACCTAGCCCACCTCCCATTGTAATTCCATGTAATAAGGCGATATAAGGTTTTTTAAAATGAAATAATCGACGATTCATTTGATATTCTTGTCTAAAAAAATTCATCGCTTGATCAACATCAGACTGTGCAAGTTCATACACAATTCTCACGTCCCCACCTGCACAAAAAGCGCGGTCACCAGCACCTTGAATTATCACTGCTTTAATATTGTCATCGTTTTGCCATTGAACAAGACTCTCATCAATGATTTTACACATTGAAAGTGTTAATGCATTCAGCGCAGTGGGTCTGTTTAAAGTGATTAAGGCTATTTCACCTTTCTTCATTGGTAAAAATGTAATTTCAATATCAGATTGATTCATTGTCATTTTCTCGCTGATGATTAAAGTGTGGCACAGCTGATAGTAATTGCTGCGTATAAGGGTGTTGTGGACGCAATAAAATTTCTTCTGTCGAGCCAAATTCAACAATTTTTCCTTGATGCATAACGGCCACTTCATGAGCCATTTGTGAAACCACAGCAAAATCGTGTGTAATCATGAGATACGATAATTGCAGATCGTTTTGCAAAGATCGTAATAAATGTAAAATTTGTTGCTGAACTGAAACATCCAATGAGCTAGTAGGCTCATCACAAATAATACATTCAGGCTGAATAGCTAAAGCACGTGCAATACAAATTCGCTGACGCTGCCCACCAGAAAACTCATGAGGAAACCGATATCGGCATTCGGGATCTAAGCCCACCTTAATTAATAAATCCTGAACAATTTTATCACGATCAAGATCATGTTTGCCGATATTTTGAGCGCGCAGTCCTTCAGCAATTATCTCTTTGATGATCATTCTTGGGTTCATCGATGAATAAGGATCTTGAAAAATCATTTGAAATTTTGATCGTAATTTTTGCAATTGCTTGTGCTGAGCATTCACAAGCTGCTCACCATTGACAATCACACTCCCTTCAGTAATAGAAAGAAGCTGCAAAATTCCGAGACCTGTCGTTGTTTTCCCAGATCCAGACTCACCAACAAGTGCTAATGTCCTACCTGGGTACAAATTTAAATTGACTCCATCGACTGCTTTCACTGAACCCACTATCCGCTTTAATAGTCCTTTACGAATAGGGAAATGAATCTTGAGATTTTCTATGATTGCGAGAGGTTTTAGTGCAGAAGGTGAAGCTGGCAAAATGTTTCGCCAATCCGCAACTGCGCTTAATAATTGTTGACTATATAAGTGCTGAGGATTTTGAAAAAATTGTTTTGTTTCAGATTGCTCGACAATCTCACCTTTCTGCATCACAATAACAGTATCAGCTATTTGATAAACAATGCCTAGATTATGAGTAATAAATAAAATACTCATTTTTCGTTTTTTCTGAATCTCTTTTAATTTATCTAATACTTGTTTTTGGATCGTCACATCTAATGCTGTTGTGGGTTCATCTGCAATTAACAGTGTTGGCTCACCTGCCAATGCTACTGCGATCATTGCTCTCTGTTTCATTCCACCCGATAATTCAAAAGGATATTTCTTAGCGCAATTTTCTGGATCGTGAATTCCTACCTCTTTTAATAAGTCTATTATTTTTTGACGACGCTGTTTACGAGACAAGGATGGTCTATGAATAGTCAACACTTCATTAATTTGATGCCCTATAGTTAATACTGAATTTAAGGCAGTCATTGCTTCTTGAAAAATCATCCCAATTTTTCCACCGCGTATTTTTCGCATTTCTAACTCTGAGCATGTGAGAAGATCCTTCCCGTCAAAAAAGACCATGCTTTGTTGAGATATTACAGCATTTAAAGGTAATAGCTGCATTATTGACAATGATGTTAAGGTTTTACCACTGCCCGATTCACCTACTAAAGCTAGCGTCTGCCCCGCCTCAATAGTAAAATTGACATTTTTAATAATGGATTGAAATGTATCGCGCGTTTTCAAATCAACACAAAGATTTTCTATTTTCAATAGCACATTATTCATAGTCATTAATGCGCATCCCGTAGTCGTGGATCAAAGGCATCACGAACAGTGTCTGCGAAAATATTGGCTGCCAGCACAAGAACAAACATAAATAAAAATGCAGAAAATAGTGGCCACCAGACGACAGGCTCTCTCGCTAAATCTAATCGAGCACTATTAATCATATTCCCCCAACTAAACGAAGTTGGATCTACACCCACTCCCACATAAGACAAAACGGCTTCAGCAAGAACTAGCGAACTAAAATCGAGCACGACTGTTATTAAAACAATATGAAGTACATTCGGGAAAATATGACGTAAAATGATTTTAAAACGAGTCACACCGAGCGCTATAGAGGCTCGAACAAAATCCATTTCTCGAATTTTCAATGTTTCTGCTCGTAATAAACGACACAACGATGTCCAACTCGTCACTCCTAAAATCACACACAAAGCAAGCAATCTTATATCGGCACGCTCAGCAATGGTCTGAAAAGTATTAGGGTGGTTAGCAATATAAATTTGTATAGCTATCACTGATGCTGAAATCAATAATACTCCTGGAATGGAGCTCAATGTGGTATAAAGATACTGAATAATATCATCTATCCAACCACCGAAAAAACCCGCCATCATCCCCAACAATAGTGCAAAAGGTAGCATAACTAGCGTTGTCACCGTTCCAATAACAATTCCTGTGCGTACACTTTTCATCGACTGATAAAATATATCAGCACCGACTTTATCAGTCCCCAAAATATGAAAGTAATTTAGCTTAGGGTAAAACTGTTTTTGCTGTCCCGATGAGAGAACAACGTATGATTTTACAAATGAGTGAGTGGCCATTGGTGCCGAATAAGTCTGTTCATAATGCTGTCCAATGGGCGATAAAATATAATCGAGAAGACTAACCACATTGGATGAATAATAGCGTTGTTGATGATTAGTTTGATCCACAGCAGGTCTAAAATGAAATGAATCTAAAATTGCTATAGCTAAAAAGAGAATTAATATGGAGCAGGCAACCTTCGCCATTTTATTTCGCGCAACATATCTCCAAGGAGAAAGCCATTGCTCATGTCGACGAACCCAAAAAATAAATATTAACACACTAATGAATAATACATAGAGTAGCGCATCTGTTGTCAATATTACCCACTGGAATGGCATCCAAGCCCCCAAATTAATTTATATCGGCCATGATAGCCATCCCAATGAGAGGGCGCAAGCAGCAAACTTCTCAAGTACGCTTGTTGTTGACCAAACTGAGATAAACGTTAAACTTAACTAGCGATTCCCGTAATACATTAAGCATTGGGGGATAAATAAGGGGGAGTAGCGCAGCTCGCTCCCCCTATTATGTCTTTTCTAAAAGGGGGACTATGCACCTTATTTAGTGAAGGTAAACTTTGTTTACATTCACCATATATGAAATGGGAAGGAGTTTCTCGCGCCAGCGGGAAACTCCTGATGTCAAACACAGTAAGGGTAATCACGTTGGCGCAATACCTGGACATTGAAGATCAACTGCTCAGTATCACACGGCAACTTCTTGTTGATCTTGAACATCAACGAGCTTTGAATGTTGTCTCAATGTCTGCTGACCTTCAGAGAGAATTAGGAATTGGCAGTGTAGAAAAGGCGGAGTTATTACATCGCACTGAGCAAGCATTCAATATTGCCCTGCCCGAAATATTGCTTGCAGAGGCAGAAACGCTACAGGATCTTGCTGAGGCAATAAAAAAAGCCAACCCATTATTGAAACCATCAATGGGCGAACACGTTCCCCATTTAAAAGCCAGTATCATTGATCCGCAATCAGCTACCACGCTCGTTGATTTACTGTATCAATATGGCAAACAAGAGCCTAACCGTCCTCATATCTATTTACACCATAGCCACGGCGAAGAAGATATAATATCTTATGGAAAACTACTGGAATCTGCTACAGCAGTTGCGCAAGGCTTGTTGCATAAAGGATTAACTCCTCAACAAACCGTCGCTATTATGTTGCCAACATCTCATGATTTTTTCAGCGCCTTTTTCGGTGTATTATTAGCAGGCGGAATTCCTGTTCCGATTTATCCACCCTTTAGAGCTAATCTTATTGAAGAATATATTAAACACGAAACAAAAATTTTAACGAATGCGAACACACAAACACTCATTACATTTCCAGCTGTTTCAACCTTATCGAATGTACTACGACAATATGTCAGTTGCCTAAAAGAAATTACTACGGTTTCCGAACTATCAATACAGCAAGATCCTTTACCACTACCGACTTTAGATAATCAGCATCTCGCTCTTATTCAGTATACCTCTGGTAGCACAGGCGATCCTAAGGGAGTGCAACTCACACACGCAAATTTATTGAACAATATTCGTTGTATTGGAGAGGTTCTTAAAATTCAGCCCACTGATGTCGTTGTAAGTTGGTTACCGCTTTATCACGATATGGGACTCATAGGAACATGGTTAGGCAGTTTATATTATGGTGTTCCAATTACTATCATGTCTCCTATCACATTTTTAACTCATCCAGAGAAATGGTTGTGGGCTATCCATTATCACCGCGCAACTATTTCGGCCGCACCCAATTTTGCTTATGAATTGTGTCTGAGCAAAATAAATGAAAAAAAATTAGTAGGTCTTGATTTAAGTTCTTGGCGATTTGCTTTTAATGGTGCTGAAGCAATTTATCCACGTACACTCGAACGATTTATTAAAAAATTTAGCCCTTATGGATTTAAAGCCACTTCACTTTCTCCTGTGTACGGTCTCGCTGAAAATTCGGTGGCTCTCACAATTCCTAACTTAGGCAAAGAACCTAAAATTGATCGAGTCGATCGAATTATTATGGATGAAACGAACACAGCAAAACCCGCGCTTTCCAGCACAAAAAACGTTCATGAATTTGTTTCATGCGGAAAACCAATCCCTGATCATAAAATTAGAATTGTCGATGATACTGACAATGAATTACCTGAAAGGCATGTGGGACACTTACAATTTCAAGGCCCTTCTGCGATGCAAGGTTATTTTCAAAATCCGACCGCTACCGCAGCAGCTTTTCATGATGGCTGGTGGGCAACCGGAGATCTCGGATATGTAGCTGACGGCAATCTTTACATCACGGGAAGAGCAAAAGATGTGATCATTAAATCGGGTCGCAATATTTATCCCCAAGAAGTTGAAGATATTGTCGAACAAGTTCCAGGAGTACGTAAAGGTCGAGTGATTGCATTTGGAACTGCTGATAAACGCAGGGGCACGGAAAAATTAATTGTGGTTGCAGAAACTCATGAAAAAAATAAAGGCATTCAAGACTCGATTCAAGCTGCAATCATCGATCGTGTCGCAATGACTATTGGAATTCCACCTGATGAAGTCATTACTGCTCCTCCTGAAACTATCTCTAAAACATCAAGCGGTAAATTGCAGCGCAATGCTTGCAAAAAAGCGTATGAACAAGGCCGACTGATTCATCGACACACTCCAATGGTATTGCAATTTAGCAAACTTTTCGTCGTGATGGCTGCAAAAAAATTCCTTTCGTTTTTAACTACGATTGCCAAGCTGATTTATACAGTTTATTTAATAACAGTCGTCGCGGTTTTTTTATTACCTGCGTGGTCATTGATCATGATTTTACCTTATAAAGCCGCCGCTCTTGTTATGAAGTATTGGGCAAAATTAATTTTTTTACTTTTAGGTTGCCCTATCAAAGTTAGCGGGAAAAAGTTTTTAAAATCAAAGCAGCCTAAAATTTATGTCTCAAACCATGCCAGTTATGTCGATTCACTCTTACTTATTGCTGTTTTACCGGCGGGCGTACGCTTTGTAGGAAAGAAGGAGATACTCAATGGCGCCCTCTTACGGTCTTTTGTAAAACATTTGCGTTACCTCACTGTGGATCGATTGGATTTTGTTAACAGCCTCCAAGATATGGGACAAATCAAAAGTGCATTAGATGAAAAAAATTCGATTTTAATCTTTCCAGAAGGCACGTTCACTTCTTCAAAAGGTCTGCTACCCTTCAAATTAGGCGCCTTCAAACTTGCCACTGAGACTCAGATTCCTCTATGCCCGATCGCACTAAGAGGTACACGTACAATGCTGACGGGTAGCAACAAATTGTTTTCACCTTCTTTTCTTCGTATTTGGGTTGGCGAACCCATCATGCCGGAAAGTCAAGAATTTAGCGAAGCAATCCGCTTAAGAACATTACTTAAACAACAGATTGGCGAGCATTGTGGCGAAGGCACTTTACATTTAGTCCGAGCCGGGGTTCAATCATAATTTTATGCTTATTCGGGTTCCACTAGCGAAACATTGTTGTTATCATTCAGTTCTAATCATATCGAGGAAACTAAAATGCTAAAGATGTTTATTTATTCGTTACTCATCGCATCATCTTTTGCGTATGCTAAACACACCCATGCAGATACAGATACACATCAATTACTGATTGGTTATTTTCAAAATTTTAAAAATTCTGCACCCTCAATTAGACTGTCTGAAGTTCCTAAAGGGTACTCTATCGTCAATATTGCATTTGCAACTGTTAATCGAAACGGAACTGTGGTATTTAATTTACAGGCCCCAGCATACAAAGGCACCTTGAGAAGTATTGATACATTCAAAGATGATATAAAAGCCCTCCAAAACAGAGGAGTCAAGGTATTATTATCGCTTGGAGGGGGCAGCTCCAATTCTGTATTAAACATTGATAATGACAAGAAAGCCGCTGAATTCGTGCAATCTCTCGAAAAGATAATTAATGACTATGGCTTCAATGGGGTTGATTATGATTTTGAAAGCAAATTAAACAGCTTAGAATCAACTTATCTTCTCACCGTTACTCAAAAGTTACACGATGATTATGTTAATAATGGCACTCCGTTATTATTCACAATCGCTCCTGAAGCTATTGATGTGCATTGGCAAACTTCCCAAGGCAAATACAATCGAATTATTGATTCAGGACTTATAAATTTTATTTCTGTACAATTATATAATTCCACCTGTAAACGAAGTATCAAAGCGAATAGCCCATGCTATGACCCAGGCACTCAAGATTTTATTGTTTCCCAAGTTGATAGCACAATTCAATCGTGGAAAAAACGAGGCATATTAAATCCAGAAACAAAATATGTTATAGGATTACCCGCAACAAAAGAAGCCGCCAACAAAGGCTACGTTGACCCAGGCGTTTTTAAAAAGGCACAAACCTGCTTAAAAACAGGTAAAGAATGTGATAAATATACGCCGATAAATATTTATCCTAATCTTGGGGGAGTAATGACTTGGAGTATTAATTGGGATGCAAAAAATAACTACACATTCCTAAATTCAACAGCTACCGATTAATAATTCTATTTGAGTTTTACTCGAGGGTCTACAAGCACATAGGAAAGATCTGTCAATACTAACCCTAGAATATATAAAACGGTTCCTAAGAAAACCATCACCCTCACAATATCGAAATCTTGCATTCGAATTGCATCAATTGTGTAACTGCCTAGGCCTGGAATTCCAAAAAATGACTCGAGGATTAAACTTCCCATAAATAATAGGGGTAGTACAGCAACAATTCCTGTTAGGATTGGCAGCATGGCATTTTTTAAAATATGAGTAAATAAAACTCTCTGCTCAGACAATCCCTTTGCCCTTGCGGTTCGCACGTAGTCTTTATTGATTTCTTCTAAAAAAATGGTGCGATACCATCGAGCGCCAGAACCAACTCCACTTACAATGCCAATCGCTACAGGTAATATCAAAAACTTTATTGCATCAACTCCCGGCTCATATCCTGAAATGGGAACTAATTTCAGCAACTTTGCTATGACAAATTGCCCACCCATAATATAAAATAAAGAAGATATAGACATTAAGATGACACAAACTGCAATACCGGTAAAATCCAAATAGGTCCCACGAAAAAATGCAAGAACCATTGCCATCGTAATATCAAAAAACAGCCCTACAAATAAGGATGGCACTGCTATAGCTAATGATGGCCACATTCTTTGATAAATATCATTACTAATATCGCGACCACTATCTGAAATTCCAAACTGGAACGTAAATAACTTTATTGACTTTGAATAAAACAAAGTCTCTGTAAATTTTGAATATCCCTTTTTATCTTGGTTATAAAAAAGGGGCTTATCGTAACCTTCAGTTTTTTTCCAGGCCTCAATTTCAATCTGCGTAACATGTTTGTTTCCCAAATGCATTCTGGCCATATCATCAGGAGAATTGACAATAAAAAACAACAAGAATGTGAGAGTATTAACCCCGATTAAAATCGGTATTGCGTATAAAATACGACGTATAATATAAGTCCACATTAGTTTTTCACCTTCTTAATTGCCGTATGTTCACGTCGGATATAGCTGAAAAAAACCGGTATCAACAGCAATAATAACAATCCTATCATCATCATAATGGGCAAAATCCGAGGTTGATTCCATTGTGTAATCAGCTTCGCTCTTAGAGATGCATCAATATTAACAAAT
>CAYUMZ010000003.1:0-28666 GCA_964446105.1 uncultured Gammaproteobacteria bacterium
AAGGTCAATAAAGTCTTTTTATTCCTTTTACCTGCTTTACATTTATAGAGGATATGGTTGATTTTAGGATTATTATTCAGAGTATGGTGCAGATATTGAATACCTTCGCTGCCCTGTAGATGCCGATCATACATGGTTAATCTTATGCCCGGATTTTCCTCAAGCAACTGAATCGCGTAATTGATCCCCTCTGTACAATACGCATTATCACGAAAATTAAGTTTTTTCAGACTAACATTGCGACGCAGAGTAGCCAGGAAAAATCGAACCCCTTCGCCACCAATATAATTTTGCGCGAGTTTAAGTTGTATTAAGGAATGATTCCCTACCAGAGAACGCGCCAATGTTTCAGCACCAACTGTACCTATATAGTTTTCACCGAGATCAAGATAAGTCAAAGTGTTGTTAACTTCAAGAATGTGGCATAGAACACTGATTCCTGATGATGTAATATCATTATTGCGTAACGTTAAATGCATTAATACGGTGTTGTTTTTAAGCCATGCAGCCAATGAATCTAATGCTAAATCATCATTGCAAGCTCGGGATAAATTTATTCGAGTCAAGTAAGAATTAGTGTGCAACGAATTACATAACAGAGATAAGCGGGCTCCAGGCATCCATGAACCTCGCAAACTGAATCTCGTAAATTGATGACGTTTTGATATGAAATCGCCTAGAGCTGTTATTTCATAATCCTCAAAATATTGATGCGCCAAACTTAGCCGTTGCAATGATGTATTGACTGTTAAATTTGCTATCAATAGTCCAATAGTCTCTCCATAGCCATTTCCTGAAAGATTGAGATGTGTCAGTGTTTTGTTTTTATTCAATACCCCAGCGAGCGCAACAGCCCCTTCTTTAGAAATAGAGTTGTCGCTTAAATTAAGATAGGTAATGCTCGTATTGGATTCCATCTGAGAAATTAGAATTTCATCTCTGCATTCAATTCTGTTATGATCAACTTCTAATCGAGCAATCCGATTGCGATAGTTAATCACTTCTAGTAATCTAGCCAATATAATATCGTCAATCCTAAGATTTGACAGCCTTAAACTAGTTAGAAAACTATGATAACCTAGATAAACTCCAAAACTATCAACGCAACGTAAGAAGATTGTGCATTTTTTAATGCTCAGAGTTGCTATATTTTCACTAGCTAAGATAATATTTGTAATCATTGAAAAATTACGCGGACGCATCTTAAATTCTTCAAAAACAATATGTCTCACTGAACTATTATGTCGTATTGCATCAGCGATATACCAAAATCCACCGTTTGCTCTCTTTACTTTCTTCAACACTAATTTCTGAAGTGTTGCACTATTTTTAATGCCAAGAGCAAGTGCAATAATTTGGTCTTTGTTCAATCGTAAATCGGCTAGTTTTAGTGAATATATATTGGTCTGATTGGAAAAGAATATCAGGAACTGATTTAAATCTGCTGTAACATCATAAGGAATTCTAAAATTGAACGGTGCTGCAAAATGTACGCGCGTGAGCGATGGATCGCCTTCAGCTAATCTTCTAAGAGTTTCACTATTTTGAGTCTTTAAAAACATAGTCTGCTCTAATCCTAAATTTATGAAGCTTAGAAAGCTAAGCAGCGATCGCTTCTATTGAAGATCAGATTAACATAATATTTTATTTATCAAACCTCTGTTAAACAACTATATATAAAATGTCCGATATTATTGATTGAGCGAATGACCATCTCATTTATTTATCGAGTGTAGTTGCCGTTTTTTCAAACTCATTGGAAATTTGCTGCTGTTCTTCTAGACGTTTCTTTTCAGAAAGAACCCAATCAATGATTTTAATTTGTGACGGATCTAGTCGTTGCAACATCACTGAATCTTTAGTCTGAATGGATAGATAACCATGTTGTTTCTCATAAACATACGGGTGAGCATTAATAGAAGCATAATCCAAGCCACCAACAATGATTTGACTAACTGGCACAATGATTTCTTCATTGGTGTCAGGATCATTGAATGTCAACGCAATTTTTTCAATTGGAATATCTTTAAGATCAAAGAATCCACTCGAATTAGATTTTTTCATAATCGGCCTCCATTTGAAGATTAATAAAGTATAACAACTAAGAAAATATTAAAGTGACAAATAATACTCTGCCCATCATTGTCTCTGGGAACCACATACTGAAATATGCTCATCATTTACGAACACGAACAATGCTACTTCTTTCAGCATCGGAAGGGTCACTCGAACGTGAAGAATCGTCATCGATTACTTTATCTTCAACGCTAGTACATACGTTTACTGATCGCGTTTTCGATGAATGAGATTTTCCGAGGGTACTTTCACGCCTAGCAATAAAACTAGATGTTGAAGACTCAGCTTGAAGAGAAGGTAATTTTTGAGACTGCATTACCTGTTTCTGTTTAGCTTTGTGTTGATTTTTTTCAATGGTTAAATCCGAAAGGCTTTCTGGTACCGGATAGCCCTTTTTTTTCAATATTGCTGTGCACTCGATTAAAAACAGACCTTCAAATTCCGGTGACAAAGTAATATTGAACTGAGAAGACCCTTTAACTTTAAAATATAATTTGCTATTTTTAACATAAAAAGATTCACAATTATCGATCATTCTTTTAGCAACGAAATTCGGATCAATAACAGCTTTACTTAACACAAAATCGGTCTTATTAGAAATTAATTTCCCCAGTGTGGACATGATTTCAATATAACCAGGTCGACTCTTATACACCTTGAACAGTGCGACAATGACTTCGGTAGTCGCGTATTCTAAATTTGCCAGCCTAAGCGCAACATCACAGACAATGCCACGTGTTACCCAAATACTATCCTTCGGCGACTGAAAATGCAAAACCTTAATAAATAATCTGGCGATAAACTTAGGGGACATGCTTAATACACTCATCACTTCAATAGCAGAATATCTGACCGAACTATCATCATTCTCCATAGCCCTATTTAGTGCGTTGTAAAGCTTGTTGGTTAGCCATGGCTTATTCAGCGCATCAACGATGACTGCGGGTGCCGTTTTTGTAAAATTCTGTAGAACAGTCCAGGTCCAGAACACAACACTTGGATCCTCATCTTCCAATGTCCCAACCAGCGCAGTGATGACAATAGGGGTAGGCGCTTTTAACCACTGCAGTGCCCTAATTGCAAGTGATATTGAATTCCTATGCCTCATCGCATCAAGCAAAACAGAGATGACTCTAGAGGCATGTTGTTCCAATCTTAACAGTAGAGAAGCAGCCTCGATTCTGACATATACATCTTTATCCGTTAATGCAATTTTAATTGCACTGATGACGTCAGGTGATGGCAGCTCTAAGTTCCGTAACGCATTTAGTGCAGTGATTTTAACAGCTGAAACATCTTGCTTCAATTTGGCGATCAACTGCTTGGTTTTTTCTATTGGAGCCAATTTCTCAAGTTGACGTTGAGCAAGAAGTCCGACATTTCTATCTCGCTCAAGTGCCCCAAGCACCCTTTCGGCAGTTTTTCTTATATCTGATTCATTATCATTCAACGCATTGATCAGTGCAGGAATGACTCCAGGGCTTGCTGTATACGCCCGAAGAGCAAAAATGGCAGATTTTCTATCAATTTTACATTCACTTGCCTCCAATAACTCGATCAGCAAGGTGATAGCTTCTTTTGTCGCTTTTTCCAAGCATCCTAATTCAATTGCAGCTTGATTTCTCACATACTCAGATTCATCTTTCAACATTTTAATCAGCAAGGTAATAACGTCTCCTGTCACATCTTCCAAATTTCCCAGCGCAATTACAGCACTTTTTCTGACAAAACAACAGTCATCCCGCAACGCTTCAACAAGCAAAGAGATGACTTCTGGCTTCATTGGCTTTAATTTCCCCAGCAAAGATACGGCATGTTGTCTGAGATCTGGATTTTCATCTTTTAACCACTTGCTCAGTGTTGTGATGAACTCTGAGGTTACCTGTTTCACATCATCAAGGAAAAATTCGGCATTCAGTAATAAATCAACATGTGTTTCAAAATGAATCAGTGTATTACCGGAGTGGTAGTTGGAGATGACCTCAAAAAGCGAAGAGATGACGTCGGGTGTTACTACACAATATAGATGCAGAAGCGACACAGCATCATTTCTTTGGTTCAAATCTTTATCTTTCAGCATTTTTTTGATCAGCGTAGGGACAAGCTTTGAGGTCACTTGATCTAAATCTTTCAATAATTTTGCGATGTCACATTTGATGCGCCAATTCTTCTCCTTCTCTACCACCTTGATCAGCATATCTACAGCCTCTGAGGTTCCTTGTTTTAAGCGATACAGTATTCTTGCTGCGTGATATTTAGTATGCCAATCCTTACCCTCCTCTAGCGCCTTTTTCAGCACAGGGAGAAACGCTTGTCTCATCACTTTCATACTAATACTGAGGCGCTGGAATAATATAAAATCTTTCTCATAGCATGTGTTAATGCAGTATGTTTCAGCCCATTGTGTTACTTTTGTCAGAATTTCCTTCTTTTGTTTCAATCCATCTGGCAAACCTGATTCTTCTAAACAACGCACTAATAAGGAGGTATCAACCAATCCCAACAAATCCCTCGGTGGGGCTGTCAAAAGATCAAAATACCGCTGCAGCGCAACGAGATTATCTTTTAATAACCCTGCGACAAACCACCACATGTTTTCATATCGAGCTTCATATTTATTGAATTTAATAAAGTCTGTTAAATTTTCCAACGCTTCTTCATCTTCACCATTACTGATGATCTTTGCAATGTGTTTCGCCGAAAAATACTCCTGAAAGGTTAAATGAATAAATTCATAACATGACTCTGTTTGTTTCAAAAAACCCAAACGCAATAAACTCATTCTATTTTCGAAATCATTTCCAGCACAAGAAATAAGTTCTTTTTCATCGATAAAAATTTTTCCTGAATGCATGGCATTATAAGCTAATTCGCACAATATACCCAAAGGCAATTGATAATACGATTGCAATTCTAAGAAACGTATTGCATCAGACTTATAATCACGTCTTAATAACCATTCTTCAAACTTCTGATAGATCATAGTCATCGTCGGCTCTTCTTGAATTTTACCGTCATTCCATACACAACATAATAAATCTAAATAAATCGGCACATGAGCAATTCCCCTTACACCAGAATTCGCATTTAAATAGGCCATTAATGAATGTGCCTTAGCAGGCTTATCTTTGTAAAAATGATGAACATAAGCCTCAATATTTTCATTGCTAAAGCCGGTGATCTCAAACTTCTTATTAAATATGGAATTAAGCTCGTTATGATGTGGGCGTGTTGTTAATATAATATTTTTTGCTGTCTTTAATAATTTATCAAACGCGACCTTTAAATGAGTCTGTTGAACCCAATTTACTTCATCATAACCATCTAATAATATTAACACCTTTTGTGGTGATTGCTCTAATAACTCACGAATAGCCTTCAATAGTGGAGTAACCTCTTCGGCATTCGCATTGGGAAAATACTCATCCAAGAAGCCAATCTTAATGATATCTAAATGATTATAACTCGCTTCAGGATAACTATTTTTTGTTATGGTTCTTAGCGGTATCCAAAACACCCATTCAAATTCAGGCCACAATTTGCCTTCACTCCACTGATGCGCAATGTATTTGCAAAAGGTGGTTTTACCAATGCCTGCTCGACCATTCACCAATAAATGACGCTTCCCATCCCGTTCACTTTGCTCTTGTTTTAATAAACCTCTAATTTGAATGGCTTCTTTCTGTGCATGAATAGCTTCATAGCCTTCAAACACAGTGTCTCGACCGCCCCATTGTTTATTATTATCTGCCTTTTCCCCTTCCTCATTCTGTTCCCGCAGTATCACCAAATTAATAGAACAATCTTCAACCGTAAAAGGTTTATTATTATCACTTAGTCGATCAATCTTGCCTTGTTCTTGATAAGACTGCTTTATCTTTAATTGTAAAGCATGAAGGTGAGGCTTTTTCGCGATTTCAATTGCAGATTTAAGATTCTTTTCAAGTTTTGGCATTATATTATCTCGCACCCATTGCGCATTATTAATGAAATCAATATGATTTCCCTTTACCGATTCGAGACAAACTTCGCCATCCCATAATAAACGACTAGTTTTGCTCTCCTCCGCATTTGGGCATATTCTTTTGCACTCTTCTACTGATCCTGAAAATGATATTAGAGTCATTTTACTATGCAATGGCTCCGGATAATAATTCAATAGAGTTTTGATCATATTGTGTATAGTAGAAAAATAGCTTAAGCATCGTTTTTTTATTTTTTCATCATTTTCATTTCGTAAACGTTCCGTCAAAAATCGAATTATAATATCTATCTGTTTATCAATCTGATATCCGGTTATTTTTTGTTTTAGTTCAATGGGAAGCAGATTCTCTTCACTAACTTTATCATTAAATTTAATAGGAATAAAACCTTTTACAAGCATTTGATTTATCATTGCGATTAGCATGCTTGCATGGGCAGATTGATTAAGATTTCTATAGTAGTTAGGGCTCATGGAATCAATGTTGAGAAATGTGACAAAATGTTTCTGCTCCTGAAATTGTCTAGCTATTTCATAAGCCAGAACCCCACCTGTCGAATATCCGAAAATGATGATAGGGCCCAGATAATGTGACAATAGGTCATCTTTTTTGAAGCTCGCTATATAATCGCACGCTAATTCTGGATAAGACCTCACTCTATAGCCAGAATTATGTGAAGATAATGCACCAGCTTGCAATAATGGATGTTGAGGGAATTTTTCACTAATTGGACCTATGATGTTGCGAAAATCGATTTTACTATCACCGCTGACTGAATTTACTAGGAGCATTGGATAGAACGCAGATTCTATTAGTCGATTAAATGAATCCTTATCATTTGGCTTCCTTGAATACCAGTTGATATTATGAAGATCAGGGTTATTACCATTCATTACTCTAAAAACTAAACATCGCAAAGTAGGATAACTGTCGAACTGAGCGATATCTGGTGTATTTTCACTATATTCTTTCAATACTTTCGACTTATTAACCTCATCCAACATTTGTAATACTCGAACGGAATCACCACCCAATTCATAAAAAGAACTATCGATAGGTAAAATAGGAAGATCTTGTATATCAATGCTCAACACTTCACGCCAGATATTCCTGATGATCTCGGTGACCTTTTGTTCATGTTCTTCGGGTTGCATGTTAAATGGGGGTGTGCAAAATAATACTTTAGATATACGAGATGGTAACAAAGCCACATCTGTTTTATTGCTATTTTTAAGGAGTGGCCATTCATTTTCAATCAAACAAAAGCGAGAAGGTACTCTGGTGTTAAATTCATGCTCTTTTAGAAAATGATACAAATCTCCAATATTTAGAAAATCTATGATACATTGGGATTTTAATTTCACATAAGCGATTAAAAGGGGAAAACCACGATATTGCGAAATGTTTGCAACGACTTTAATCTCTTGAAAAATTTTATCCTTTCCGACTGTAAATTGACGCATAGCATTTTCAATCGCTTCAGGGTGAATTAATTCCCCAAAATACTTTATTTGTTCATCAACACGTCGAATAAACTCTACGCCATTATCCGTTAATTTTACTATATCGCCTGTTTGAAAAATTCTTATCTTGCGAGTTGCATCATCGGGATGGTCTATTTCACGAAAGCGGTTATGATAATGCGGCTGCTGCTTTTCGCCTTTAATTTCCAGATAACCCAATCCAATATTTTCACCAGCTATATAGAGCTCTCCTTCTTCGCCATCAACGACTTTTTTAGGAGAAGCTGGATAACGGTCAATACCATTCGGATCAAATCTTAAAATAAAGCTCTCCGATCCTTTAATGGGTTTTCCTATAAGATTAGACTTGCCACCATGGATAAACTTTGCAGATGAAAAAACAATTGTAGCTTCCGTTGGCCCATAGCCATTAAGGAGATCCACTTTTGCAGGGATGCTATCAAAAAGGCCTTGATTAGCTTTTTCACCTGTACTGATAATACCACGCAAGTCTGTTAATTTCGTAAAATCTAATAACTGAAGTGTTGCTGGAACTAAGGAAATTCGGGTAACTTGATGTGTGTTAAGAAATTCATTTAAAATAACACCATCGGTATGGTATTGATGTGGGACAATTACCAAGGTCGCTCCGAAAGACAAAGGCGCTAAGATATCAACAATACTCGCGTCGAAAAGCAATGATGCATTGCAACCGAATTTTTCATCGCTACCAAGTTTATTATCACAAGATTCGTACGCGCTGACAATTCCCTCGGCTGCGTTAAGCAAACCCCTATGAGCAATTTTTATGCCTTTTGCCGGTCCCGTTGAACCAGATGAAAAAATAATATAGGCCAATTGATCTTTTACAAGCTTCAGTTCTGGATTATCAGTACACTGACACTGATTAGAGCAAATACACTTGCACATCTCTTCAAAAGAGCATATTTCCAATTTATCTATTTCATCTTTCAGAGACGATAAAATAGGATTATTCTGTTTTTCATTCGTCCGAATGATACCTTTGAGATCACTTCCTTGAATATAATATTTTTTAATCCTGTTGTAATTAGTCTCATTGTTTGTAGGCAAAGGTACAAAAGCTAGGCCAGCTTTCATGATAGCTAAAATACTAACAACTGCCTCTGCTGAATTTTCAAGAAATAACCCAATACAAGCACCTTCAGCCCATCCATTTTGACGTTTTAGCTTGAGCAGATTATGAGCCAAACGATTAGCTTCCTCATTAAGTTCCTTATAGCTAAGCCTTCTTACGTCATTATTTTTTTCATCGATAACTGCTATTCTATTTTGAATGAAAGGATCAGAAGCAATTTTCTCAAATATCTCGTAAAATAGCGGATCTTTTTGCATTATTGCCTTCCCTTCTTGTTTCAAATTGAGAAAGATTTCATTACTAGATGATAACTTATCACTACTCTTTTTTTTATCAGATGATTCAGGTATTATTAACAAAGTATCTTGAACACTCTCATCGTTGCACACAAACTTCTTTGAGGGGTCTTTATCTTCAATGAGTTTTTTTGAAGGATTCCACATTGGAGTAAGTTTAAGATAAGTTTCTTCAACAATTTGATTTTTTACCCATTCAATTTTACTAATATACTCTTCTGATAAGCCAAATATTTCTGTCAGTACTGCGCTTATTCCACCATGATTAGAAACTGAATCCTCAGTTTTTCTACCATCAGAAAATGTTGTGGATATTTGACCATCAATTAATGCTTTGCAATAACCCTTATCCGCTTTAGTCACGAATAAAGTTTGGCGAAATACAGAATCATCTTCACAGATAAACTTCAGAACATCATCAAAATCGGGATACTTCCTCCTCTCAAATTTACTAAAAGTAAATTGAGGCACCCAGGTAGCAAATTTCTTTTCCAAGCACATTACACCCTTTTTTTCTGTCAATCGGAAAGTTCCCATTGGATGATCAGCCACTTCACCAGTAAAACAAACAGGAGTTCGTGATGAATTTCCCCACCCTGGATCTACCAAATACAGTTTTTTACTAATCTTCACCCGAATTGCCATATGAGTTGGGCGATCATTGTGTTGCTGTCTTTCATTGTAATTTATAACTAAAGGCGCAACTAAATGGGCCTTAAATCCAATAGTTTTTAAAATATAGTAAAAAGCGAGGTTAATGGTCAGGCAAGTTCCGCCTTCATTATTAATGACTACAGAATTGTAGGCATCTTCTGGTTTAAGAGACTGCTCTCTCCCCACAATAATACCTAAATTACTGTATATGACTGTATGAACGTACTTGTATTGTAGTTCTTGTAATAGTTCCAATGTCGGCATTATTGTGGGTGATTGTGTATTCCTTTCAGCTTCAACTTTAGCCATAATTTCCGAGAAATATTTCATAAGAGCTCCTTGTCATAGCGTGGTTATCTGAGACCCCCACTTGAGATACAGAAAAAACGTTCTTTTTACAATTATAAACATCTAAAAAGTTAATACATCCGGACTAACCCGGATACGCTATGTTTGTTACTCCTCTTTAAGGACCCCAAATGGGAGCAAGTTTTGAATAGGCTTCTTCAAGGATTTTATCTTTAACCCATTCAACCTCTTCCACATATTTAGCTGATAATCCAAATCTTCTCATGAGTATTACACGTAGACCTCCACATGATCTCACTGATTCATGTGTCACGTGCCCATCGGCAAAAGTTGTATTGAGCTGATCATCACATAATTCGATGCAATATTCTGGTGCTGGTTTCGTCACAAATAAATGCTTTCGATACATTGAGTCATTAGAGTATATGAACTCCATCAACCTCTGAAATTCAGGATACTCCTTGGTTTCAGATGAATTGAAAGTATATTGGGTTATCCAAGACTCAAATTTTTTCTGTACGGCGATTTCACCATTTTCAATAATACTGCGGTAGGATCCCATAGGATGCACAACGACTTCTCCGCTGTATGGGATGGGATATCGTGGCGCATTCCCCCAAGAGGGGTCAACGACGTACATTTCTCCCCCCACCTTCGCAATGATTGCTAAATGAGTAGGACGGTCATAATCTAGTTTACTTTTATTGTAATGATGAACAAAAGGTGCAACTAAATACACTTCAAAGCCAATCACTTGTAAAATATGGTAAAAAGCGAGATTAAGATTGCGACATGTCCCACCTTCATTATTGATGACTACTGATTGATAAGCGTCATCAGGTTTGAGTGTAGGCATATTTCCTAGAATAACCTCTAAATTATTGTAAACTTCAGCGTGTACATAGTTAACTTGTAGGTCTTGTAAAAGTGCTAATGTGGGTTTGAGAGTACGGGCTTTAGCTATAATCTCAGTGAAATATTGCATTTTCTCTCCTTATTATCAACTGCTTGAAAAGCTAATATCATAGTCATTAGCTTACATCAATACCTATTGAAAGATTAGAGGTGAGCAATAGTTACTCACCTCTAATTCCCTCCCCATTATTTTCTACCAAAAAAACCAAAACTTGATGAATGTTCTGCCGGCTTTTCTTCTACTCTAACGACTGTTGTATTATTGGGAGCACTAGGTCTCACTGATTGTTGTGACTGAGAAACCAGCTCCACAATCATCTCCTTAAGTTCAGCAATTTCTCTTTGCATCGAAGCAAATTGTTTTGACTGCACTGACTCATGTTTCCAGACATAATGTTGAACTTTTTCATCGAGTTCATTCAATGATGCAAAAACAGTTTCACTAATGAAGTTTCTTTCAACATCTGAAAGGGTATTGCTTATCCATTCACCATGAAGTTGATTCATTACTTCATTTGAGATAAATTCACTGCAAAGTGACAACTCAGCAGGATTGGAAGACCTCATGAATCGCAACGTTGTATTTGCCATTGATAGCGCATACTGTTTCATTTCGTCCTGAGTAACTTTCGAACAGTCTGCTTTATATAGACTTCTAATAAAGTGTTGCACAGATAACTTTTCAAATTGCTGAGATAGAGCATTATCTAAATCAATCTTCATTTCTTTGATAACTTCTGCTATGTGCTCCTTGAGCACCATCGAGGCTTCTTCATTCACTATCTTACTTTGCCACATTCGGATAACCCTTTCAATATATTCATTTTCATCTGGGTTAAGAATACCTAGCGTAGTTTTAACTTTTGTACTTATTAATAGCTTACCCAGCGCATTTGATTTAGCTGTGATTTTCTTGCCGAGTATTAATACTTGTAATCTTGCATTAAGAGCAGAAAAGATCTTGTCTTGTGCATCACCCTCTAATGTACGTTCTTGAAATAACGCTATGATAGCATCTATTGAATTGATTTTACTCTTCTCTTCGTCTAAAAGCTTCATAATTGAGGGAGATAATTTTCTCTCACGCCAATCGCTCAACAAATAAGTTTCTAGTAGATGTGAGAATTCATAGGTTAATTTAGGAGGGAGTGTATTTCCAAACCAACTCTCATTCAGCTTAGCAACATGAATAGCAATTAGACTTTCAATTCTAACCCTCAGACTATCTGGTATTTTTCTCTCGGTTCCATGACTATAACAAGATTGCATAACTTCTGTAAAATGCTTTTGCATTTCATCACTAACAACTTTATTGCGAAGCTTGCCATTCACATAATCCCTTTTGAGCACGACTAAGCCACGGTGTAATCTTTTAAGGCTTTTGTTATAAAGAATGGGGTCTTTCGCAGCAAGCTTAAGATATTGTTCACAATCTTCTTTAAATTGTGCAATATTTAAAATATAACCATTGCCACGCAGGAAATCATCTGAATAGTTGATTAAATGATCTCTGATCGACATTAAACTAATGCCTTCAACACCATGTCTATGCTTTGAATAATAGACTATTTGATCATTAATTTCATGAATAGCCACTTCTAAATCCAGCGTATCCAGTTCTAATAAAATTTGCTCAAGACCTGTCATTTTAAAAATCCTCCTATAATTTATTAACAAAAGAGCAACGCTGTATCAACGCGCTCTTTCTTTTAGCGTCACCGTTAAATAGCAACAAGCCTAATATAGGTGTTTGAAAAATTTTAAACATCCGGAGTACACCGGACATCAGATTACGAGACAAAACAAGCACTCAGCCACTAAAATGCGGCTACATCTATAAGATCTATTGCTTTCAAGAAAAAAATTTATTCAATCGTAATTAAAGAAGATTCATTAATGAACATCTCTTTTCTTTACTTGTTAATATTGTCAATGAAGTACCGAGAGAAGCGCCCTATTAATTCGCTTTTATTGTTACAAGAAGTTTTATTTCGAACGTGCTCCAGATGAGTCTCTACAGTACGATGTGAAATCGCCATCTCTCTTCCTGTTTGCTTATATGATTTTCCTTGGCAAATATGATATAAACTTTCAGACTCTCGTTTTGATAGCTTATAGGACAAAATTTCATTTGGGCAATAGAGCTCATCATCGAAGGTTGCTAATTGCTGTTGATTGTAATTTATAGGGATTATTCCAAATTCTTGCTGTAAAATTGTTAGGAATTTATTATGTGCGACTGTATCTTTATTGTCGAGCTCAGCGGGACGAATTTTAAAATGAGCTTGCCATAATTTAATTGGGATTTTTCTTACGATACCTGCAACGTAATACTGCCCATTGCCATCCTGACATTTGTAACATCGATCTGCTAAATGACGGAGCTTACCCATCGGAGTGATAATTTTATACAGCGCTAAATTTTTTTCATGATCTACGAACTCTTGATCGTAACGAGCTTGCAATTGTTTCGCATAAATGAGCTCATCTTTTTTATCTAAATAACTTAGCCAAAGCATTGGAGCTTCATAAAGTATATCGACGTCTCTTTCCCAGATAGATTGATAATTCGAGCTTATGTAAAAGATCTTTCTTAGGTGAAGATTGTTGATCCAGAATACGTAATCCTTCAAATCATCAAGTGGTTTAAAGACTTGATTTAAATATTGGTTAGAGCATTGTTGAAAATCGTTCAGCATATAGAGCCTCCATTATTATCAATTCCGCATCGCGTCATCGACACTCCCAATGCTCTGCATTTTACAACGATCATGTCAAATTGTACAATAAGTCCGGCAATCGGCTGCAAGTGGTCATTGTGCCAACTTTGAGATGGCTTATATAGCTAGTTAACTCTACAATCCTATTTCAACTCATCTAACTCAGCCAAATGCGCTTGCAATTCTTTCTGAGTAATTTTTGTGTAATCTTTTTGAACATTATGATGAATTAAATTTAATACATCCCGCGGACATTTATCGTTAAGCATTCCGTGAAATTTTGCGGGAGCAACCACAACAAGTTTTTGATATAAATGATCAATGCGACCTTTGTTGAGTTTTGTTGCCAGTGTTTGAGCAAATCGCTCTGCTTCAATTTCTTTTGGATCGTTTTTGCTGGCAAAAGCACCTTGTCCGCTTCCAAAGTCCGATTGATAATGACCACTTTTGTCGGTCATCATTTCAGAAATTTTTTCTCTATTTTCTTCGTGTGAAAATTCATCAATTAATTTTAGATCTTTAGTTCCGATTCTGGGAGCATCTGTTTCATAGAGTTTTGCACCCGTTGCATTAGCTGTCAGAATCCAAGTTATTTGTTTAGCGTTTGTCATAGTTACCTCCTTTGATCACTCAGACGTTTCAGTGACAGCCGTTCTTACCTGAGCAAAAACGGCTAGTGACTTTCCTTACAATTTAATTATAGCCTACTACCCAGATTTTTGCCGGACCCTACCAGGCCGAAAAGTAGGGCCTCGGTAACCCTACTTTATTGAAAAAGGATGCGCCCAAAGAGGTGGTTATTTACCTTCTTTAGCGGGTTCTTTAGGTGTAGTACTACCACCCACGATTTTATCGCATAGTCCTTTAGGCATGAAAACCCATTCATCGGGTGCTTTGTCCGCTTTGGACACACCAGCACAACTATGCTTTGCAGTGCCACAGTCATTTTTGCCCGCTTTAACGACACCATAGCATTTTTCAGGTTTGTCAGCGGCTAATGCTGGCCCCGCAGAAACGCTTAAACCGATAGCCGCTGCGATTGCGGACGCTATGATTTTTGATGTTTTCATCTTGATCTCCTCCTTGAAGTTAAAAACCTTAGTATATCGAATCTATTTGTTTACTCAAAGGAGTTCGAATATACTCGATTTTTTTCATTCGAGACCCACATGAACACTCGCGAACACATGATTCATATGGCCAAGGCCGTGATGCTTAATGCCTATTCTCCTTATTCCAATTTTAAAGTAGGCGCATGTCTACGATCAAGCAATGATGAATACTTTACGGGCTGCAATATTGAAAATGTTTCGTACAGTTTAACACTATGTGCTGAAGCATCAGCCATTGGAAGTTTTATTAGCGCAGGAAATAAACGTATCATCGAAATTGCCGTGGCCTGTTCATCCAACCTTTTTTGCAGCCCCTGCGGCGCTTGTCGTCAACGACTGACTGAATTTGCAGGCCCTGATACTCTTGTGCACTTGGTTAATGTCGAAGGTGAACACAAAACTGTTTTGCTCGGTGATTTATTGCCTCAACCATTTTCTCAACAACATCTAGAGGAGTAATAATGATTTATTCAACATTCACTAACACTAATATTAACGACAACGTCAATAAAATTAAAAGTAAAGTACCCGAATCTTTTACTCCCAAAGTAGGCCTCGTTTTAGGATCCGGACTGGGATCTCTGGCAGAACAAATTCAAGATGCAGAACATTTCAGTTTTTTTGAACTTTCAGGTTTTGGTCACAGTAGTGTGAAAGGTCATAAGGGTACACTGATATTGGGACATTTATTTGGAGTTCCAGTCGTATGCCTTCAAGGTCGCCCTCATTATTATGAAGGAAATGACGATGAAACGATGCGCACGACGATAAGAACAATGAAAGCACTGGGCTGTGAGATCGTCATCTTAACCAATGCAGCTGCTTCAACCAATGTGGAAATAAAACCAGGTCGCTTAGTCTTAATTAAAGATCACATTAATTTTTCATTCCGAAATCCATTAGTAGGACCCAATGACGATCAATTTGGAACTCGATTTCCTGCAATGGACAATGCTTACGATTCTGAATTACGCCAACAATTTCTTGCTGCAGCAAATCAATTAAATATTAAATTAACTGAAGGTGTTTATTTTGGCGTTTTGGGGCCATCCTATGAAACTCCCGCAGAAATACGCGCGTTTACACTATTGGGCGCGAATTGCGTTGGAATGTCAACAATTCCTGAAGTCATTGTAGCCCGTCATGCCGGATTAAAAGTCGCTGCTATTTCTACCATCACTAATTTAGCGTGCGGATTAAGCGATGAGAAATTAACACATGACGCCGTTCTAGAAGTGGCTCATAAAGCTGCTGCTGACCTACTTCAATTGATTCAACATTTCATGGAGAATTTACATGTCACTGCTTAATATTGATTATGATACGCTTGTTTCAATTATTGGGTTAATTGATCTTACAACACTCAATGATACTGATACCGATGAAAGCGTTCGGGCATTATGCAAAAAGGCCGAAACGACTTTTGGATCTGTCGCTTGCATTTGTATCTATCAACAATTTGTGCCCATTGTTAAAAATTCTATTAAAAACCCTTCAATAAAAATCGCAACGGTCAGTAATTTTCCCGCGGGTGGAGATGATATTAATGCAACCACCCTTGATATCACTCAATCAATTTCAAATGGCGCGAATGAAATTGACATCGTGATGCCGTATCATCGTTTCTTAAAAGGTGACGAAGATTTTACTTTTGAATTTATTAGTGCCTGCAAAAAAGCTTGCGGTGAAAAAGCGCTTTTAAAAGTGATTTTAGAAACAGGGGCTCTGATTAATACAGACATTATCTATAGAGCAAGCACAATAGCCATTAATGCGGGTGCGAATTTTATCAAAACATCGACCGGAAAAATTAATATTGGAGCAACCACTAGCGCCGCAGAATCGATGCTTCATGCTATTCGTGACTCAGGTCGCAATGTCGGATTTAAAGCCTCCGGCGGCATTCGATCAATAAGCGACGCAACGGCTTATGTTCAATTGGCTTCCGATATCATGGGTGCTGAGTGGATTAATGCAGATCATTTCAGACTCGGCGCTTCTGCATTACTGGATAGTATCTTAGCTGAGTTGCAACAAAATTAATTAATCAAACCTGTTTTTTGATAAAAAATTTTAGGCAAAAAAAGGGGGACAGAAATAATTCCATCCCCCAATCCAGGCAGTCCATGCCCGAAAAACCTCTCTCCACCTAACGATCCATTGTCTAAAGCGCCTGTTCGTTTTTACCCTTGTCGATAGCGAGTGATTACTTTCACTCCGAACAAGCCTTGCTACCTTGTTGCGGGAACTCCGTGTTTTTCATCATCCGATGATTCCAGCATAGTTCATCCCTTAACACGATCAAAAATTTACTGATTAAATTGAGAGTTGCAAGTCCTTATTAACTATTTTTTACCTCAGCAACCTGCCTTTAAAATTAATATGTTATAAATCAATATATTGTAGACTTGAACTTCTCAAATGCACAGATAAATAAATCAATTATCTGACATCGGATTGAGATATATCTCACAGCTTGTCATCGTAGTCACTCTGTAATCCCCGGATATTAGCAACCTTAAGATTATTTTAATTTTTGGATGCTACCGTTTTCAGAAAAAACTTAAAATTCCTGCCCCACACGATTTAATATCCCTTTTAAAAACAAGATATTACAGTCACGACATATCGCCCCAGGTAGCTTGAAGTTTTGCTAGCACAGCCACCGTAGCGGTTTCAGTACGTAATACTCGAGGCCCTAACATCAGAGACTTAAAATCATGATTTACTGCATCAGCCACTTCGGTCTCAGTAAAACCACCCTCAGAACCTATCAACACAGCAACAGAATTTATTTTTAAGTTTGAGGGTTCACTCGACGATAATCCTGGATGGCAAATAAAACGGATTACATTATTACACCGTGAAATCCAGTCTGAAATTTCACACGGCGAATGAATTATGGGAATTGCATTTCGGCCAGATTGCTCACACGCACTTATCATTATTTTTTTCCAATGATCGAGCCTTTTTTCGGAACGCTCGTCATCTAATTTCACGCCACATCGTTCAGTGAAAAGCGGCGTAATTTCAGCGACACCTAATTCCACTGCTTTTTGTACGACATAATCCATTTTTTCTCCGCGAGAAATTCCTTGGCCCAGATGAATTTTTAATGGTGATTCCACCGATACATCATTAAAATTTTCGAGCGCTACAGATGTTTGTTTATTATTGAACTGAATCTTGCCGTGAAACTCACCCCCTAATCCATTAAATAAAATAACGGACGAACCATCACGTAGCCTGAGAACTTGTCGCACATAATGCGACGTTTCTTTAGGGAGCTCTACAACACCGCTCTCTTTCAAGTCGGCATTGATAAAAAATCGTGGTAATCGCATGTTTAACCTTATTAATCTGAAATCATTTCTCGTAATAATCGATAACGCGTTTTTCGGATCTTAGTCATTAATTCAACAACGCGTTTTGCGGAAACTCCTGTGACTAGCAGCACGTGAGATGCCAGCGTCAAACTGATTTCTAAGGTGCCCGGTATCACTTCTGTAGCGCCTAAACTTTGTAATTCTTCCAGCGATGTATCATCATGAGTACGAACAAATATCGGTAATTTTTCAAAATGCGTGCGCACTTGAGGAATGATTTTTTCAACATTATGAATATCTTCAAATGTAACCACAACAGCTTTTGCTTTTGCGATTTTACAAGCGACCAATAATGAATAATGTGTAGAATCTCCGTAAATTATAGGGAGCCCTGCTTTTTGACAATGATGAACCAATTCAGGATCGTGATCGATTCCAATATACGGAACTTCCTCATCATCTAATAATTTTGCAATATTTTGTCCGTTTCTTCCAAATCCACAAATAATCACATGACCAGACAAATCTTGGGTAAATAATTTTCCAGGGGATGGTTTTTTAATATCATGGAGTTCAAACCAACTTTTAGGAATCACCCTTTTTCCTATGGCTTTATTATGATGAATAAAAAATGGGGCCGTGATTAAACTTAACAAAAGCGCACCCAAAATCACTTGCCCGTAAAGTGGGGGAAATAAATTTTCATTGAGGGCTAACGCCAATAATGCAAATCCAAATTCACTACCCTGGGCCAGGATAATACCTGTCCGTAAAGAAACTCTCCAATAATCTTTGGTGAGCCTACACAACGCTGTAATGATTATGATCTTTAATGCTGAAAATGCTAAGAAAAGCAATAATACCCATTGCCAAATTTCTTTTAAGGCTACAATATTGAACAACATACCAATTGTAATGAAAAATAAGCCTAATAATATATCGCGGAATGGCTTAATGCTGGCTTCAATTTGATGGCGATATTCAGTTTCGCCGAGCATCATTCCTGCCATAAATGCACCCATAGCTAAAGACAAACCTAAGCGATGAGTTATCCATGCGGAAACTAATGTCACAAGTAAAACACTTAAAGTAAATAATTCTTCTGAATGAGTCCCGACAATTTCTTTAAACAACGGCCGAAATACCCAACGCCCCAAACTCAATATTACAATAATCGTGATTACGGTTTTCCCTAATGCTAATAATAATGGAATACTGATTGTCTGAGTAGTCTGTGTAAAACTCGAAA
The DNA here is from genome assembly GCA_964446105.1 of uncultured Gammaproteobacteria bacterium. Lineage (GTDB taxonomy): Bacteria > Pseudomonadota > Gammaproteobacteria > JAIEPX01 > JAIEPX01 > JAIEPX01. The sequence goes on from CAYUMZ010000003.1 coordinate 19,221, forward strand.
TTAATATAAAAAATGGAATTACTGCTAAATCTTGAAACAATAAAATTGAAATCGCCCGATATCCCGGTTTTGAGTTGAGCTGTTCAAGATCATCTAATTGTTTTGACACCATCGCTGTAGAAGAAAGTGAGACAATACAACCTAAAGCAATCGCTTGATCCCACGTGAGCGATAAGCAATGACCACAAATCGCAACGATCACGACCGTTAGAAAAACTTGCGCACTACCCAATCCAAACACTAAATGCCGCATTGATATCATGCGACTTAAGGAAAATTCTAATCCGACGGTGAACATTAAAAAAACGATACCAAATCCTGCAATCGAATGGACTGGCTGCGTGTCGGGCAGCCATGCCATAATATGCGGACCCGAGATCATACCAACGCCAATGTAGCCGATAATGGGCGGAATTTTGAGATACTTGCAGAGCACAACGACCACGACGGCGATCGTCAGCACGATAATCAAGGTGTCGAATAGAGTCAGAACCATGCTCAAGTATTCCCTTTGACTGTAAGGGTTTACTATAGCATAGAACCGTTGATCCTGCTGGAACTTTAGAAACCAAGGGATTCTAAATAAGAGACAAGATTTGACCCCTTTCCGCTAGTGCTATTACAATCACTCTAGCCTTATCCTGATGGAGTTAATCGATGACACTAAAAAAAATCTCTTCCTTTTTTCTCAGCGTGCTCGCTTCGAGCGTATTGATTTCTGTATTTGCTATTAATAATACTTCAGATCATGCTTCACCCAATCCACTGCACGCACAGTTATTTGTACAAACATTTGGGCAAGTTGAACTTTCACCTGATGGAAAATTGATTGCCTGGGTAGAAACTCTCATCGACAAAAATGGTGGGCCCACAAATTCTCAAGCTATTTATTTTACTGATAGTAAAAATCCTAATAAAACGACTCAGATCCGAGCAACAGCCAAAAAAGGCCCGTCCATGAATAATGGCATTGCATGGTCACCCGACAATAAGCGGTTAGCTTTTTTATCGGATGCAGAGCAAGCAGGCCAACAACAATTATATCTCTATAATATTAACACTCAATCCGCACGAATAATTACTCACGTAAAAGGATTTTTAAGCACACCTAAATGGTCACCCGATGGAAAATCGATATCCGTTTTGTTTACAGAAAATATTTCTCAGCAAAATGGAGCTCAAGATGCTCAAGCCGCACATAGCGGCGTCATTAAAGATTCCTATTATGAACAACGTTTGGCCGTTGTAGACCTACATTCTGGGAATTTGACCTTACTCACTCCCGATGATTTTTTCGTCTATGAATATGATTGGTCACCCGATGGCAAACAACTGGTTTTCACTGGCGCAAAAGGCAATGGAAATAATAATTGGTTTATCGCGCAATTGTGTGCCGTTGATATTTCATCTAAAAAAATGAAAACGCTTTTTAAACCTTCATTTCAAATTGGGCGCCCGGCCGTTTCTCCGGATGGTAAAAATGTGGCTTTTCTTATGGGACTTAATAGTGATGCCGTCGTTGTAGGAGGTGATATTTATGTCGTCCCAATTAATGGAGGACCTGCACTCAATATTACTAATAATCGAAAAGCGACAGCAACTTTTGTAACTTGGGTCAATCATTCAAAAATTCTTGGCGTTGAAAATAAAGACGGGGAAAGTAGTATTGTACTGATTGATTTTCCCAATGGAAATATTTACTCAGTGTATCATGATTTTGTTCATTTCTCATCGGGAAGCTTTACACCCAGTATTGCACTTTCGCACGATAGAACTCTCTCAGCATTTTATCGCAGCTCATTTATGAATCCGCCCGAAATTTTCGCGGGTGAATTTGGAAAATGGCAACAAATTACTCATCGCAATATTTCCATAAAACCTAATTGGGGTGAAGTCAAAAATCTTCACTGGAAAAATAAAGACATGAACCTTCAAGGATGGCTCGTTTATCCCAAAGATTTTAATCCCTCTAAAAAGTATCCAATGATTGTGGACGTTCATGGTGGACCGAGTTATGGAATACAATCATCTTGGCCAACTATCCATAATTACTCCATGTCACTGCCCTCAAAAGGCTATTTTGTTTTCTTTCCGAACCCACGTGGCAGCTTTGGTCAAGGCCAGGCTTTTACTCAAGCCAATCGCAAAGATTTTGGCTACGGAGACTGGCAAGATATTATGGCCGGTGTCGATGAAGCACTTCGAATTGCGCCTGTTGATCCGCAGCGTTTAGGCCTAACCGGTTGGAGTTATGGCGGTTATATGACCATGTGGGGTGTTACACAATCACAACGATTCAAAGCTGCTATGGCAGGGGCCGGCGTTGCGAATTGGATCAGTTATTATGGGCAAAATGCTATTGACCAATGGCTCATCCCCTTTTTCGGTCAATCCATGTACGACGCACCCGAACTCTACGCTCGCAGCTCCCCCATCACGTTCATCAAAAATGTAAAAACCCCTACGCTTATTATTGCTGCTGAAGGCGACGGCGAATGCCCAGTCCCCCAATCCTACGAATTTTGGCACGCCCTTAAAACGTTCGGCGTACCCACTGAGTTCGTCGTGTACAACAAAGAAGGCCACGCATTTTCAAACCCTGAAAATTTGCGTGATCTGATTACTCGGACCCACGTATGGTTTGATCATTATTTACAACAAAAAGAGGGTTGAGCGGATTCTGACACCAGTATCCACTCATTTGACCCCCTCTTCGGATCTGTGCAACAATCAACAATATTGAACGTTGAGCAGATGAGATACAGATGCATACTGAAGACACCCCCATACGCGGCATATGGTCATCACGACTAGGCTTTATTTTAGCCACTACAGGCGCTGCTGTGGGTGTAGGCAACATTTGGAAATTCCCCTATATGGTGGGCGCTAATGGCGGCAGCGCCTTTGTCTTGGTTTATGTCATCGCTATTTTATTAGTCGGCATCCCCATTATGCTCGCTGAAATCATGATCGGCCACCGCGGTCGCCACAATCCCGTCGATACCATGAAAATCCTAGCCTTAGAAGCAGGTGCATCAACAAAATGGCAAGGCACGGGATGGTTGTGTGCCACAATTCTCATTTTTGTGCTTTCCTTTTATAGCGTAGTTGCAGGATGGGCAATCGGATATTTCTGGGAAACCAGCATAGGATACTTTACCGGATTTAATGCTCAACAAGTCGGGCAACATTGGAAAGATTTTCTAGGCTCACCTTCGCAACTATTACTGTGGCATACCATTTTTATGGTGTTAACACTTTGGATTGTCGAGCGCGGCGTTCATCGCGGAATTGAACTCGCTTCGCGCATTATGATGCCATTATTATTTTTAATTTTAATTGTGCTCGATATTTATAGTACTACTACACCCGGTTTTAAACAGGCTTGCTCTTTTTTATTTGCGATTGATTTTCAAAAAATCACGCCCAGCGTCATTATTTCTGCATTAGGACACGCATTTTTTACATTAGCTGTAGGCGCAGGATGTATGTTGGCATACGGATCTTACTTACCTAAACACACACGCTTTTACGGTCCTGTCATTACTGTTGTATTTTTAGATGTTTTGGTCGCGATTTTGGCAGGGCTGGCCATTTTCTCTATTGTTTTTTCACACGGTTTAACGGCCATCGGCGGTCCTGGACTCATTTTTGAAGCACTCCCCATCGCATTTGCCAACATGGCTGGCGGACAAATTTTAGGCGCTCTATTTTTTGCACTCTTTATTTTCGCTGCGTGGACATCATCCATTTCTATGGCAGAACCTGTGGTTGTTTTACTTGCAGAACGTTACACGGGTAGTCGCGCAAAAGCTTCTTTTTTAGTCGGAAGTGCTGCTTGGTTACTCGGCATCGGATCTGTGCTTTCATTTAATTACTGGTCAGAAATTAAAATATTTTCACACTGGAATTTTTTCGGTGCAATCACAGATTTATCTACGAATATTTTACAACCCACGGGCGGAATATTATTCGCATTATTTGCTGGCTGGGTCATGAATAAAAAAATCACTCATGAAGAATTGCAGCTACCTTCAAAATGGTATGCTATTTGGCGGATTTTAATTCGCTATATCGCGCCAATCGGCATATTGATCATCTTTATTGCAGCTCTTGTTTAACGCAACAAGGACCTGCCAACAGCGCGTTCTAAAATTCTTAATGGGGATTTTTTCTCATCCAACATATCATTCACGGGCAAATAAAATGTTTGTTCAAACATAAATTGTCCTGACATCGCCGCATGTGAAACTTGATCTGAGTAAACCAACCAGGTTGAACCAGGCAGAAAATAAACATCTTCTTGACTCGCGAATTTTTGGTAATCCAAATCGGCTTTCATTGCATTATGAAGTTTATGCATATAATGATCGTATGGCGTGCGCTCACCACGAGTAATTTTTGTGATTTGCATCAATTTTGCCGCTAATTTACTGGGTTTTGGAAGCTTTGAAACAAATTTATCCACTACTTGAGAAAACGGCTCACCTACCCGCCAATGTCTTGGCATACCCTGCGGATTAACATTAGTGAAAACGCGCAAAATTCTTTTACCTGCAGTGGGTGATGAAGGGAATGCATCAACGTGTAAGCGCGTATCGTCTTTTCGATAGGTACTGGGGCGACCCTGTGCTTCTATAGGCCTAAAACTCGTTCGAGCTTGAGCAAGCTTCCCTTGATAATGCGGAAAAAGATGTTCCACCAACTCAAGACTTTTAACTGCGAATCGACGGACAAGATGCTGAAGCCCCACGCGCTCGGCGGGAGGAAGGGTTGTACCCCCTAATTCGTCACTGTGAATATCGTACCGAACGTTTTTAGACTTTGCATCTGCAATACCTGTAGATAAATATCGCTTTTCCTTTTCGTCTAAATCGAAAGATAAATTAGGACAATACACGACTTGGCCATTTTCTAAAGCTTCTATTGCGCATGAAATAGTTTCTTCAGAAAAGGGACCAGCCCACTCACTGATTTCTAGCTCCACTAATCGATCAAACATCTTTAACCCTCCAATATTATGGATATTTAGACGATGCATTTTACCCCGGATATTGATCAATGGACAGTCATTTTACCCTGGTTTTTTGACAGCAGTGTCTGTAATCGTTTTTTTGTTAGTCCCTTTACCTGAGCAAGATCATCCAAAGATTTAAATTCACCGTGAATCTTACGATATTGAACTATCGCTTTGGCTCGTTTTTCCCCAATTCCCTTTATATTCATCAAATGTTTTACATCTGCATGATTAATGTCTACAGGAAATTCAATTGTCGACTGCGATGATTTCGTCGAATTTTCTTTTGATAGTGAAGAAGGTTGCGCAACGGCTACCTGTGTAGCACTGAACGCGGTCAACACCCAAAATAACCATGATAAAGGCATTATTATCTCCTTAAAATTTGTTTAATCTGGAATTACGTAATCATCAGCTTCAGATTATTTCCCAAAATCGGCATGATTACATAATCTGTCCATGAAAATATTACCCCATGATAATATGAATAAAGACTCGTAGTACTACGATATTGAAATTAATAAATATTCTACAGAAAAATATTAAGAAGCGTTTTACTACTTAATGTCACAACAACAATACCCGCTATTAACATTAAAACGGGTGGGTTGACTTTTCTTACCATAAATGCTGCTAAAGGGGCCGCAAGAACGCCACCCGAAATTAACGCAAAAATAATTGACCAATGCTTGATTCCCACCATTAAAAAAAATGTGATAGAAGCACTTAGCGACACAAAGAATTGTACTGTATTTACCGTACCTATTACATAATGGGGTGTTGCACCTTGCGCTAATAAACTTGAAGTCAAAATATGCCCCCAACCGCCGCCTCCTAATGCATCACAAAAACCGCCTAAGCCAGCAAGTGGAGTTACACCACGCACATGCTCTGAAGGTAATTGATTTTGTAAAATTTTTTTAATGAATAATGCGGGCACCCGTTTTGTGCTTACAATGTGATACAGCGCCTTAATAAAAATTATTAGTCCCATGCACAATAAATATATCCCTATCACAGGTCTTGCGATATTTAAGGGGATTCGTGTTAAAACAAATGCGCCTGCAATACTTGCACAAATTCCTGGAATGAATAATTGACGAAATAATCGATAATCAACATTTTTGAAAATGACATGTGATATTCCCGTGGTAGCTGTTGTCGCTATAGAAGCTGTATGTACAGAAGCACTCACTAAAACGGGTGGAATTCCGAGGCTTAAAAGAAATGATGAGCTGATCACACCAAAGGCCATTCCTATGGACCCTTTGATGAATTGAGCAACAAAGCCAATCAGTACACATACAAAAAACTGTTCCGACATTCCGTAAAATCCTCTAAGACCGGATATTGTACAAATAATTTTACTATTGTAACCTACTACACAGGGGTTTTCCTCTACTTGGATAGACCTAAATCATCAGCAAAAACTATAGCTTTGGCTATACTTATCTAGTCACATGCTAATTTTTTTAAAATTGTGAGAAAAATATGGGCAGAAACCGCTTAGAAGCCTTCAGTGATGGCGTTCTTGCGATCATCATCACTATCATGGTCTTAGAAATGAAGGTGCCTCATAGTGCAGATCTGACTGCGCTACGGCCTGTATTGCCGACATTTTTAACGTACGTATTAAGTTTCGTCTACTTAGGTATTTACTGGAATAATCATCATCATATGCTACACGTAACTACACGCGTCAATGGGGCAATATTATGGGCAAATCTCCATTTACTTTTTTGGTTATCTTTATTTCCCTTTGTTACGGGTTGGATGGGTGAAAATCATTTTGAACCCGCGCCTATGGCGCTTTATGGTTTAGTACTGTTAATGGCAGCAATTGCTTATATGATTTTGCAATATTCCATTATTGCTAGCCAAGGTACCAATTCCATACTAGCCAAAGCAATCGGTTCAGATATTAAAGGGAAAATATCTCCCGCTCTTTATGCCATTGCAATACCAACAGCATTTTATGCTCCATGGATATCAATCAGCCTTTATATTTTAGTTGCATTAATGTGGTTGATACCCGATAGAAGAATTGAGCGCGTCGTTAACTCTTAAACAATATTTATTTAACAATGCAGGATAGCATTCCACCATCTAAACAAGTGACCTTGATATTCGTTACCGAAAGAATATGAACATCTTTAATCAAATCAACATTGTAAAATACAGGAGAGAGATGAGTTACGACATTTAAACATTTCCCTTCTTTTGATTTTTCTGTACACGCAACAATAATAATTTCAGCACAATTATCTCCTACCCCTGAATGATAGACCTCATTGACACCTTTAGGAAGTAAATAAAAATTTCCGCCACTATGACTCGAAAAAGAATATTGAACATCGTAAGGCGCATCATTATAAACCGTAACGGGGTTCCAGAATGAAAAATTAATACTTGGTTTACTGAAGTTGCCATTGGCGATACTAATGTTTGAAGACAGAGCTAAGGCTACAAGACCGAAACTTAAAATGAATCCTTTCATTTCCTTCCCTCATTAATAAAAAAGAAGCAGCGTAAAAAACGCCTTTAACTGCTCCGTAAGATTCAAGTTATCACTTAGGTTATTTGATTACGCAAGAAGTTTTGCCACCATCCAAACACGTTATTTCTGCATCAAAAACGGACTTTATTTCAATCTTAGCGATTTTTTCAGCATCGTAATATTCAGGAAAAGCATGATGAACATATGTTAAACATTCGCCATTTGCATTTACCTCAGTACATCCTCTAAGTATAAACCATGCTCGAGTATCGCCTATGCCAGAATGATAAGTATCCGTTTGATTTCTATCGAGCACATAATCAACGTCATCATTAAAAGAATAATATACTGCATAAGGAGCGGAATTATGAATCGTAATTGCATTCCAATAATCTCGATGCTTATTAGCAAATACCGCTGACGAGCTGAGGAATGCGATTAAACAAAACAGTGATAATACTCTCTTCATAGGGTTCTCCTTGTCTCGATAACAGTTATACTAACGTTCAAGATTATATTGCTCAAAACACTCAAAATCAATCCAAACCTAGATATTGCTAATAAATAGCACGTGCTGCGGATGCTTTTAATATTTTTCATCTAAACGAGCGATGCTGCCTATATCAATCTACTCAACTGTTTCCATTTCCAATTGTTTTAAATAGCGCAAACATTGATTGGCCATTAACGTTATATCATCTGTTGTGAGCGTCGGGTGCACTAAAAACATCAAACTGGTTTCGCCTAATAATTTCGCATTAGGCAACCGTTCTTTCGGGCCCAATCCCAGATCAACAAACGCTTTTTCACGATATATCTCAGGACAACCCCCACTAAATACAGGCAGCCCACTGTCCGACAATTCTTTTAAAATACGATCGCGTGAATAATCAATTGGCAATAACTCCTGGTTCAGGAAAACGTAGAATTTATAATACGTATGAAAATAGTCGCTGGATGGCAGCGGAATACGCAGCAAGGATGATTTCGAGAGAATTTCAGCAAAGACCTGCGCATTTTTACGACGTATCTCAATCCAACCATTCAATTTTTTTAATTGACATCGACCAATCGTGGCTTGCATTTCAGTCATACGATAATTAGATCCAAATTGATCATGCACATATTGAAAACCAACTTCTTTTTTATTGTCATGCACTTTTTCAAAGTTTTTTCCGTGATCTTTATAAGAACGAGCAGACTCCCACAGTTCAGTATCATTCATAATTAACATTCCCCCTTCGCCCCCCGTTGTCATTATTTTATCCTGACAAAATGAAAATGCAGCGATATCAGAAAATGTACCCACTATTTTATTTTTGTAACGAGCACCATGCGCTTGAGCACAGTCTTCAATTAATTTTAAATTATGGTCTTTTGCAATCTTGATAATAGAATCCATATCACAAGCCCAACCAGCAATATGAACCACAATAATTGCTTTTGTCTTTGAATTAATGAGCGATTTAATGCTCTCAGCTAATATTGATTGTGAATTAATATCCACATCAGCACAAACCGGCGTGGCGCCTTGTGCAATAACAGCACTGGCTGTTGCTAAAAAGGTACGGGCGGGCACTATCACTTCATCGCCTGGCCCAATATTCAGCACCTTTAATGCCAATTCCAACGCAAGAGTCCCATTGGCAAGTGCTATAGCATGTTTCACACCATGATATTCTGCAAATTCTCTTTCGAATCGACGACATTCTTCTCCCGTCCAATAATTCACTTTTCCAGACATTAATACATTTTGAACGGCTCGGCATTCATCTTCTTCAAAATGCGGCCAAGAAGGAAAAGAAGTTTTATTACTCATAATCACACTCTTTCTTTTGCAGGTACACCAACAACTTGCTGATGATGATCGACTGCTTTTAACACCACCGAACCCGCGCCTATTTTTGCGTGATCACCTATATTCACATTTTG
>CAYUMZ010000004.1:0-26809 GCA_964446105.1 uncultured Gammaproteobacteria bacterium
AAATCTTTCACAAAGCTGGGTGAAGCAAACAGTGCGGAAGGCGGTTTTTTGATTCGGTGTGCCCATGTGTCGAATTCCTTAAGAAATGGTTGATAACTAAAGGAATTCAAATGCTTCCATATTCTTATTATTGAGTCAAGGTCATATTGCAAAGAGTTCAGGAGTGGTGTTATTTAACCCGCGTTACTTAGATAAGAATCAGCTATGGACCTACATATGGATAATCTATTATAAGAAACTTGTTTATCAATTAATTCACATCCATAGATATCGAGGTAATACATCACTTTCAATCTAATTGATACTGCAAATATACGATAGGACTTAAACTTTGAAATAGACATTACGTAATTTTACTGCTATTTAGAATAAGAAACCTTGATTATATTACAATTTTATAAACGTTCTATTTGTGAGGAAATGAAAATTTAAAAATTCTCAGAACCCAGCGGTAAGCAATGTTCTGACGATCAATCATATTGAAAATGCATTGCTACAATCCTTTATATTGCCTATATAAAGCCGTGATGGTGTTAGTAATAAGGTTGGAAGAATTCTCGAATAGATCAGGTAGTCTGTACTCTATCATTATTAGAGATTAAACTATAAAGAATTAGGGTCAGAGATCGCTCAGTCGATATATGGCACTGCAAAGGCAATTTTACAAAGACCACTTTTGAATCACTTTTTGATAGTGATGAAGTAAGAGATAATGGTATAAGAGGTAAGAATGAACAAGGAACTGATCCTGCTTCTTCTAAAGATGGTGACAAGATATAGCTCAATTTATTTCACCTGTTTAGTGATACTGAAGAAACCAATGTTGATCCGAAGATGGAAAAGCAAAGATTGATGACAGTTTTTTCAAATTCTAGTGATAAAAATTGGGGCTGATTTGATTTTGGGATAGGATAAAGGAGAGAAAAAATGGCAAAAAGTAAAGGGTCAGAAACACAGCGTTCAAAAAAGACATTTAAACTAGTAGATTACGAAGAAAAATATAAAAAAGAACGCGAGATGAATGAAGTGCTAATGATAGATCGTTTTGGTCTGGATCGAAAAGCACTTGGCATAAAGACGTCTGAGCAGCTTAATATTCATCTTCAGCGCATTAAATCAACTAGGTCTGATCATTTCTTATCGGAGCAAAACTCTCAACCACCACATCAATTTACACAAATAAAAACAATAGACGATGGGAATGGCGTTTATCATGCGGCTGCATTGGGAATTTGTGATTTGATTGGTGCAGGCTTGTTACCTGAATCTCCGGGCAGCAAAAAATTATCCTCTTTACTTGGCAATGGCGATAAGACTGGCGTTCAAGAGACACTATTAGCGAGGATTGCTAATAAGAGTGCAGAAGAACGACAAAGATTGTTTGTGCCACATTTACGGAGGTTAGCCTTAGACTTTGTTCGCGAACACTATCAAAGTATGTATCAAGAAGCTTTTGAAGTCTATTTGCACTGTGAATATGAAAACTACAGACAGTCTCGTTCGTGGGATCAAAAATATAAGCATTATCAGAATATAAGAGCAAAATTTGATGAATGCACCAAGTGGTATGAAGTATTAGAGTGGTGGAATAATACTGGGCAAGATGAGTATTTTCAAAATATCCGAGATGAAAGCTGTATCGGTTTTCCGTGGGAAACTAAAATAGTATTGGCAGCTCTTGCGGCATTGTTCAAAATAAGGATTCACTTTGAATCTGAGCCCGTACAGAGTTCGTATGGTTACATAGACGTAGATAAACATATATTATTAGATGAGGGCTTTAGTCCTGAAGAAAAAGAGCAGTTATGTCAATTAAATATCTGTGATAAGAAATTTGAACAATATTACTTGAAAGTAAAGACACCAAAAGAAATGCAAGAAGCGGTCGAGAAGCTAAGTGATTCGGTAATTGAACATACTCGTAGGCTCATCGAAATGTGCAATCTAAGCCAAGATCGAGACTGTGCTCAATGGGTTAGGGATTCAAACTCGCATTTACGGCAACTAAAAAATCGCGGAATTGTTAGTGTTTGTGAAGTCAGAGAAATGAACTTTTGTGGTAATCCTAGGTGGTATAGGATAGAAGATAACAGCAATTTTCCAAAGTTAACTCTTGAGCTTCGGGAAAAACTAGCGCAGTTTTGGACAAAATATAGTGTATCAACTATAACAACGAGTATGATGTACAACCCTTTTAGTGATAATGAGTTGGCCACTCTGCAACATTATCATATTCTCTATCTGAGTAACACTAAGCAACGGTTATTACTGTTGGGAAGCAATAAAGACATTGATCAGGAAGGAATAGAGTTTAGGTTAAACGGATTACCGGCGCTTCTTGATAGATTACTCGTCTGTTTAAAGGTAAATTCTCCTGAACTTAAGGTCAGACAAAATCATGCTCACTGGGAGTATTGTACAAAACATAAATTCGGTATGGTGGCTAGTGTTGCTGCAAATATGGAAAGTATGGCGTTAGATAATATTATTCGTTCAACAAGCATTTCAATGCAAAAGAATAAAATATTTCAGGGATTGAAATATTGTATACGTGGTCTCCGATTAAATGAAAAATTTTTTTATCAAGACTCATATCCTTATATAAAAAAAGAATGGAGTATAATTATTATAATATTAAATAATTTAGAGGTAGAGAAAGAGCTATTAAGTGAAGTCGATGAATGTTGTATTGATTATCTTGTGATAAGAAAAAAAGAGTCAATTGAAATCATTGCGGCTTATGTAGATAGCTGGCCTTTGAAGGAATACCTCAAGTCCATCGCTCGTTATATTCATGTAAATAAAATGGGGAGAGTTGACTTGTTAGGCGTCGCAACATTGCTTAATGATTACCACCTAGTAGCTGAAATTTATTATCATAATTTTAGTCAAAAATTTGATGGCACATCAATGAGTAATGCATTAGCAATTGCAGCTGAGTATAAGAAAGAGGAATCTTTGAGGTATCTTGAAATACAAGCCGAAGGCATTAATAAGGACAGTGACTTGAAAAGCGCCTTAGGTTTTGCAGTAGAACATAAATTCAGAAATGCCATAAGATATCTTGTTCAACGAGGGGCGAATGTGGAGTCGTCACTTGTTCTTGCCGCTCGTAGAGGCTATAGTGAGGTGGTTAAATATCTATTCGAAAATTCAAAGAGTATTATATCTAGAGATATTATCGAAGAGTCGATAAGAGATACGAGTTCCATTGTGATCATACGATATTTATTACCCTATATTAGTGAGAGTGAAAATTATACTTCAGTGTGTGAAAAAATATTCGAGAGCGCCTTGCTCAAAGGAATTCTAGAAATAGTTAAGCTATTTATCATTGAATTAAAAATGAATTCCAATTTAATTTTAAAAAATAGATTGTATCCGTTAATTATGGCTTGCGATGTTAAAAATGTTGAAATTGCCAGATTCTTGATACAATTTGGTGCAGACCCCAATTTTTCACTCGATACCATGACAGATGGTAAGATGTACTCACGTCCGATCATACACGCATTTAAATCCGACTGCTTACCCCTGGTGAAATGTATCATTGAGGAAGCGATGTCACAAGGAATTAATTTAAATTTAGATGGCTTAACACAAGAACAGCAAGACAGTGTAGCACGTATTCACCAAGAAGTTGAAAATGAGCGGCGCCTGCAAGTCAGTGTCTCCGTTCTTGCGCAAAGCTCAATGCTCGGTTCTCGTCCACCGGGGTCACAGGCGCCTGAGGAGAGATATAGTAAACAATCTGAGAGTGTTGCGAAATTAGAACATGGCAAAAAATAAAACGCTTGAGCTCATTGATTACAAAGAAAGATATCAATAAGAACGAGTGGCTGGGTAAAAGGAGAGATAAACTAAAGAGGCTATATCTCGTTTTGTGGGTCAATTGAGCTTTTCGGGCGTTTTTTAATCAGCATTACCGCAGTTTTACGGATTATTTTTGTACGACAAAATATTATGATTCTCGCAGTCTTTGTTAGAGTATTGGAGAAATTACTGATGCTAGGAGAATTTAATGTTAGTGCAAAAAAATGAAATTGAATCCGGTCAATTTAGTGAAAGGTTAGAAAACTCATTTACTGAAGATCAAGTAGAGTTTGTAAAATCAAAGTCAAAAGAGATTGAGAAAGAAAAATTCAGTTTGAGTGACCTTACAAAATTGAAGGAATTATATCGTTGCACATCTAAATCTTCGCCTTATTATAAGAAACTAGAATTGATACGACAATATGTACTATTATTTTGGCAATCTAGTAAATTGAAAGACATGGGGCTGGTTGCGCTTCTTGATGGTCTTGCATGTGATCTGATAGTAAAGAATTGGATGAATGTAGATATTACCGATATGAAGAAGATACATAGCGGCATTGCTCAGGCTATGGATGATCATCTAAAAAGTGAGTCAAAGAGAATATGTGGCGAGTTTATCGAGAATCCAAATTATTCATCATCTCTGGACGATCTTTCATTTAAAAAGTTGTGTGAAGATCATGCTGAAAAATCTATTGGAGATAGGGTGCTCGTTCAAAATATTGAAAAAAAAGCTAGAAAAACCTTGTTGCGCATATTCAAAAATATCTTTGACACCGAAGAAGTCTTGAAATTAGAAGATGAAATAATAGATGGGTGGATAATAATGATGAAACATTCTCCTGCCTATATCAGTAATGTGCCATCGCTCGCTCGATATTGTTGGGAATTATCTGTTAAAAAAGCAGGTCAATATGGTGTTCTTCCCATCGAGCCATTAATTAGATCCTCACTTAAAAAGATCATCGAAGAGTGGCGAAATAATATCTTACCAGAAGATCGTGAATATTCAAAAAATTTAAGAAAAAATCTGGAACGGTTTTTGATCGAATTTATGTATCAGCAAATGAATAAGCAATGCAAAATTTATGGAGATATTTATGTATCGGCAATTAAGGATGCTCTTCATCAACGGTCTCCAGAGCTAAAAAAGTACCTAGTGCGTATTCAACCTTCTTTAGCAGACCATGTTTATTCAGAATTACTTGTGCAGCTAAGATGTGAAGAGTCGATTGTGACTCTGGGTCTCAAAGAGTGTGCGACTAACATGGTTAAAGAGTATAAAGGTGCTCGTGTAAAACATAATGCCACTAAAAAAAATCATTATGATAGAATCATGGAAGCATTATTTAAGAATGACTTACTCCTTACCGCACTTGGATTAGGTGTCCTAAAGTCTGATATTAAGACAGCGGAGAGCATTGATAGATCATTGGCACATAATCAATACGCTTATTTTTCGGGCGTGAGTCCCAAGGCTAAAAGTCTAGATGAGTCTGACAATGCATCTTCTGAGTTGCCGAGGCAGCCAGAGATAGATAAAAAAATACTGTGAGTTTGCGGAGTTGAGATCGAGACGCATTAAGAGTATCATTTGAAAAATCTTAATAATGGGCGTCAATTGAACGTCATCGGAATGAATTATTTAATTAGCCCATTGCAGGAGAACCCGCATGAAACAACTAGTAGAGTTACTTCACATCAAATTTGAAAAAACAGTTACACGACTACGTGAGGTTGAGCAAGCGGATGAGCGTATCGCAATTACTGGACTAACATGTCTGGATGACTTCGATATGGGGCGATCTAAACAGCGTAGCTGGACCTACGGCCAATTATATAATTATTCTCGTAACTTGGCTGGATATCTTCTCTCTAATGACCAGCCTGGGCAAAAGCATAATAGAGTCGTTGCCACATATTTAGGCCAAACGATGGATACCGTTATGGCTAATATTGCTATTCATTATGCAGGCAAGGGATTTCTAAATATTAAAGATGGCTCTGATATAGCTACAATATTAGATTATCTTGACAGTGAGCTTTATCAAATCGACAGTATTATCACTACCGAAGAAAAATGGAATCTCATCAACGAAGAAATAATCAAACGAATTTCTGAAAGCAGTTTAAAGTCTAATATGCTATCGAGGTTTGGTCAGATTTCACTCCACTTTATTGTGGACGGTGCGCAATCGGGCGCGTCGAATGATGTGAGTGAAAAGAATAATAAATTTGGTAATAAGGGCGAAGATTACAAGATATATCGTGTCTTCAATTGGGTCTACCCTGGTCCTCTTATAAAGAAGGATCCTGTAGAAACTAATCTAAAGTCAGAAATCGATTCTAACGCTATAGCGTATGTTAAAATTCCTTTTCAAGGTGATGCCAAACCTGAAGTTGTCAGGCATTGTGATATTCGATTTGATTATAGTGTCCAGGACAGTGTGACAGTTGCTCAATTTTCATATCATGATGATGATGTCAATTTCAATCAGATGATGTTGACTTTAGGCCGGGGGGGTGTGTTGCACATATGTGATCCAACGCTAAATAAAGCATCGTTGCCTGTCATTGAGGATCGGGTAGAGCCCCCATTATTTCATGAAAAATTTGAGGAAATGGTAGTAAAATACAGAGATAAAAATGCAATTTCAGGCGTCACTCGACTGTGTGAATGCGATGGTAATACCCCCAGCGAGACGTGGACTTATTTGCAGCTTAATACAAAAGCGAATAATTTAGCCAGTCTACTTACGCCTTCTGAAGAGCCTGTGGCTAGCGATTCACAACATAATCCCGGTAAATCAATTGTTGCGACTTATCTTGGCAGAACAAGCGATACCGTGCTGGCCAATCTTGCGGCGCATAAGGCGGGGGCAGGGTATTTAAATTTAAATGAATTAACCATGGGCAAGGATGGCGAACTAGAAGGGTTTGAGCATTTCTTAAGCTGCCTCGAAAATCCTGCAAACGGATCTTATGTTATTGACAGCCTTGTTACGACATGGGATTTGTGGCAACCCATTCATGATCGGCTACGTGTTTGGATTGAACAAGAGGAGGCGAAACCTAAGGATCAACAAAGAAAATTCGAAATTAAAAAGCTTATATTTTTGGAGAAGGTTGATAATGACTTATTGAAAAGAGAAAAACCCTCGAATGATTCAAATAAGAATATAGAATACGTCACAGCAGATGAGTTATCACGTATTGGCGTAAAATGTGTGGAATTTGCTCATTCAGCTCTGAATCGTAAAGGTACTAAGGAAGCTATTAAGTTTTCCCCTTACAAAATTCATCCAGATACGATTTCGTACATAATGTTTTCTTCCGGAACAACTGGTAAGCCAAAGGGCATTGTCATTCCACACCGTGGCATAATGTCAAGAATTGAATCGGAAATCGAGGTACTTAAGAAAGCTGGAGATAAATTTGCACTCTCTGAGCCGAGTGATAACAAAGCACAAGAAAATGTCATCCAGCTTATTGATCGCAACGTTGATGCAAGTTTCAATGAAGTTATATTGGCGCTAGGATATGGTGGATGTTTGAAGGTTGTTGATAGCGCGACTATCGCTGATTTCGAAAAGTTACGAAACTATTTTATAGCCAACAATATTACGACTACGATATTAGTACCATCCGTTTGGAATAAACTCATCGAAAAAGACAAGGACGGTAGACTTAAAAATTTACAATGCTTGAAACGAATATTTACAACTGGAGAAGCTGCAAATATTGATCTCATTCGAAGTTGGCTGAACGAAAATCGTATTTGTATTAATGCATACGGGCCCACAGAGACAACTTTTGGTCTCACTCTAAACCCAATTACGAAGGATACGTTATCTTCTCTGGTTGTGGAGAAAACCCAATATTACATTGGAGAAGATGGGTCTGAAAATACTCGTGAAATGAAGTATATCCCGATTGGATGGCCTATGAAGGGAACAAGGCTTTTAATTGTTAGACGAAATTCTGATGATAAGAAATGCCCAGAAAAATTTGAGGTATTAGCTGAAATTTTTGAAGGGAAAGTTGTCTATCAGACCCAAGAAGATATAACCGGTGAGTTGATAGCAATTGATGACGATCCAGCGATTGCTGGAGTTGCGATGGGTTATTGTAATAATCCAGAAAAAGATATTCTGGCATTTATAGAAATTGAAAGACCAAACGTGGAAAAACAAAAAACGGAAGGTAAATTATGGTATGAAACGTTTTCCGGTAAACAGCGTAAACCAGCCGAAGTAGTGAGTAGAGCAAGGTGCCGAGCCTATCGTACAGGAGATATGGTCAGCCTAGGAAAGGAGCAGCAACTTATTATTTTAGGTCGATATGATCGACAAATTAAAATTAGTGGACGTTATCCAGTCAATTTGGATGATATACAAAATCTATTACATGAAGCTATTTGTAAAGTAAACGGCGTTGAATATAAGAACAATTTAAAAGTAACCGTAGTTTATCGCCATAATGAATATAGCGCCATTCAAAATAATGCTAAGGAACAAGAATCATTAACGAGTATCGGATCTAAACCATTTGATGATCATCATTTGGTCGCTTTCATTGAAGGCTTTAATAGCCCAAACGATCTTGATCTCGTGCAAGTTCGACGATATATGCGTGATCGTATGTCGAATAGCATTGGTATTCCATCTCGTTGGTGTATCGAGCCCCTGGTCAAAAGCTCTAATGACAGCAATGATGAGAATAAGTTGTCTATAAGCGAAGTGAAAGATCATAAAGCGAATGACCCTCAGAAAGAAGTTCTCAAAACTTGGAAAGCTGCAGATAGGAAATATCTTTCTAAATTGTGGCATCCTGAAACGCCCTTTAAAATTATTAATAGATGTCCACCCTCGTTTTTTTCGACTACAGAAATTACACAATGTATTATCAGTGTTTGGAAAGAACAGTTATTAAAAGATCAGCCGAATTTGGAGATCGGTCCACAGACTAATTATGACGAAATTGGAGGGAGCTCATTTTTATCTGCTGTGATGATCTCTACATTGGTGAGCAAACTGGGTAAATTAGGAAAAGAATATACTCAGATTGATATTCATTTAACGTCTTTCACAAAAATGAGAACTCTCCAAAGTTTGATTAATGATGTGATAAGCTCGTTCGCTAGTAACTTAAATGATCTAAAAAGAACCTGTTCCGATATAGAGGGCACGAACGGAACGCTTAATTTTATATTGCCTCCGATGACCTCATCAGAAGATCTATACGATCGATTATTTTCTTCACTTGAGAATTATCGTTGTTTCTCCTATAAAACAGTGGGCGAAGTATACCCAAAGCAGAACAGTGCGAATTTTGTTGAGGTTGGACGGATTTACAAAGAATGCCTCATCAATACTATGTCAAAAGAGCGGCAACCTCTTCCGGGAAGACCGTATTTACTCGGAGGATATTCTTCCGGGGGAATTATCGTATTTGAAGCCGCAAGACAGCTAACTGATAGTGCGGATAATGCAAGACAAAGACAGGCGGCGGTAATATTAATTGATTCTCCTTGCCCTAGCCTCGTTCAAAAAATGAAAGCGCAAGCGTATATAGAATATATCACAACTCGATTTCAAACGCGATTATTACACGATGGTAATTTTTCGTTTGAGGCAGAAAATGTCAAAAAAATCTCAGAGCGCGGCTGGTTAGATAAACTAAATGGAAAGGATAATCTTACTGAAAAACAAAAGAAAGAAGATTTTTTAAAACTTTATCGTGCACATCTAAAGGAATGCTCGAAAGCAGAAAATGAAAAGAAAGCGTGGCAGGACAATAAAATTGAAGTCATGTTAAATCATCTAAAAGCCGAGCTAGTTTACGAAATAGACGAAAATACGAATGTTAATTTTCAATGTCAGTTAATTACCTCAAAAGAATTTACAGAATTCTTTGAGAAAGATGATATATACATTGAAGGTAGTTTCAAAAATGAAGAAGAACGCAAGGCTTACGCGCGTCGCTTAGGCTGGCCCGCGAAATGCTTTACTGAAATACCTGATATTAAAGGAGAGAAGGCATCAGCCCTTGTCTCAACAGATATAAGAGATCATGCAGACCTAATAAAGGCTGGTAATTTGGGCATTGATAGCTATATAGTTCACAGTAAGAAATTTATTGAAAATTCCAAAAAGCTTATCATCGCAGGCGCTATAAGATCAAAAGTTGAAAAATTCTGTCAAGAAAAGAAGGCAGTATTAGTTGCGCAAAATGAACGAAAATATGCGGTTGAGTCTCAGTATCTTAGAGGAAATAACCTAGATGGTATTCATAGCGCATATAAAGTTTCGATCTTTATAGATTTTAAAATGCTTAGTACTCCTCTACTCCCAACGAAAGACTTAATTGGTGATTATTTAAGTGCAATCCCCGGGCTAGAAAAAACAGAAAGCGATTTTATTAAAGAAAATATGTGTTTTGCTGTTGAAATAGACCATATCTATGACAAAGATACCCTTGTTAATTTGCACAATGCTCTCACAGAAAGTTTAAAAAAATACCAAGATAGAGTCCGAATCATCACCAGGATTGAGCCCCAGGTATTTGCCCGTTTTACAGAACAGAAGCTGCTTGGAGAGGCAATAGATGCTTTGAGTATTCCAGATGAAAAACGGCCAGATTCAATGGTAAGTATGACGGAGTATATCTCTGCGCGATATAGATTATTATCCCATCAATGGATTAATCCAATAGAAGAGTCGGAGTTCATTGCATTAACAATGCGTTACATATTAAATTTAGATGCTTGCTTCAAAAGGGAGATTACTTATGACCCTGGTCGTATTGATTTCGCCTTATTATTGCCTACCGTGCCTAAAGATATAGACAATTTTATCACTAATTTAATGCCAAAAATTATAACAGCTCAAGATGACTTCTATCATGCTATTAGATTTTGCTCACCGTTGCATCTGCTCTTAACATCTGGAAATTTAAAAATCAAGGAAAGTCGGATTTTTGCTCATTTTAATCAACACGATGAGCCGGTAAAATTGGCACGAAAAAGGGATGCGGCCGCTGTCGACCGTTTGCTAAAAGATTTTTTTAGACCTGAACCATCTCGATCGCATCTTTTAATGATTAATAATTTCTCGAATGAGCTCAACAAAATAGAAAAATCATTTGCAAATGAAGCGTTTTCTAACTTATCCAGTGTTTGGTGTGAGAAAATATTAATAGATTCTATCGCTCTTGTGAGAACCTCAAAAAGCCCAGACAAACACAGATTGAAGTTTTATATCAATGCACTTTTATGTATTTACCGGTATGAAATATATCCTAAAAAAGACTATGCATTAAGCTTATTAATAAGCTTATTAAAAGATATGATACCTCACGATTCGATTATCAATATTTTCCAACCTACAGGAAATGAAAAACGACCAAATTTAAAATGGGCAAACTTAACTGATTTAGACACAAAACTTCCTGTTTCAATAGATTTATCAAATTTGACATTGAAATCGAAATGTGCTTTTGAAAATATCACCTTTAATGCAGTGTCATTCTCGAGTTCAAGCTTTCATGGTGCGACATTCAATAATTGTAAATTTATAAATTGCAATTTAGACGATTGTGTTTTTATTGGCTGCGAATTTAGCCATTGCTCGTTTGAGAACGTTAGTCTTTACGGGGCGCAATTCAATAATGGAACAAGGATTTTTTCTTTGACTAAAGAAGAAAAAGTTTTTGATAATTGCAATCTTATTCGAGTTGAATTCCGTGAGGCTTATTTATCTAATGTCAACTTTTATGGATCTATATTGCTTGACTCAAAATTTGTTCAGGCTGAATTAAAAGGCTGCCAGTTCGAAAATTCTGAAGTGACAGGGATTACATTTGATAATCTCCAGTCAGGTTCACATATCGACCTGCTATCTTCATTAACGCATGAAAAACTGCCTATAAATAATTTTAAGGAATGCGAAACATCCCATTTTAAAATACCTATTCAATTAATCGATGCTGAATCTTTGGAAGAATTTATTGCTAGGAGCTCAAATTTTGAGATAAAAAGAACTATTAAAACGGTCGTGACAAGTCAAAAATTAAATGAATTAGAAAAAATAAGAACAATTTTAGAAAGAGGGAGGAAGGGGCATTTAGGGCTTAATGAAGCCTATAAGAAAGTACTTAACATGTCTATCCCTAATCATGAATTAGAGCTAATACAAAGTAATAAAAAGGCAGAAAAGGCTCTAAAAAATAGGAGTGAACAGGGAGCAGAATCGACTAGCAGGATAACCATGCTTGCACAAAGCGCAACCAATTTTATAAAAAAAGGTAAACAAAGTGTATTTGTTCAAGAGACCCAGCTTGAAATCACGAGAACCGCTAAATTTCAACAAGAATCTACTTTAGAAAATATGAGGTTAATTTCTGATCTTGACTTTATCGAAGCTTCGGCGCCAGCTAAACCTACAAAAATAACTCATTCTAGTACACTATCAATAGAAGATCAGCTTATCCAATTAAAATTGCCGAAGTGGGCAATCTCGAAAAATGGATATTGTTGGCTCTATCGTCCTAAAAAATCGGCCTTCTCTCTAATGTTAAGTCAAAATCCCGAGACTTTGCTCTATTCAAATGTTGCTCACGCGCTTTCAATGACACCTTGCATACGATGCCAGAATACTGTTTGCGATTGTAGTAATTGTGAAGATACAACACGTGATATCGAGATTATACGTATTCATATTAGCGATCTTCAGTTATGTGATTATAATTATGAAATGCCTGTCTTAAGATTACTCTATGAAGTTCAAGAGATATTTCTACATTCATTGTATCAATCGAAGTCTCTCATGGCCTGCGATGTAATTGGGACCTTAAAAGTTACTCCAAATTTACGACACCCTCTCTTTTTGAAAAGAAGCGAAATAACAAATATTCCTACCCTTCAACAATATAATGATGCTTTAAATCAGAAGACCTTCTATAAGGTAGTGCCCGAACTCAAATTATTACTAGAGATGCATAATATGGTTGTTAACCCTCTTTTAGCAAAAGTTCGTATTCGTTTATTGAAAAGACTAGTGGGCCTACTTAAATCAAACCCGCCACTTGAAATCGGTGGTAAGTTTACTAAAACACTCGTAGAAGAGGAAATTTCATCTTTCCCTAGCGATCAAATAATCCATGCGGATACTTTGCTTATGGCTGCACGAAGTTTAATAGCGTTCGGAGCTTCTGCGGAAGCCAAACGTTATTATGTCGCTTATTTAGAATGTAGTACACTCGAACATCCTGAAATCTTAAAAGAAATTGCCAGTATACGAAAACTATCATCAAGCTCATCGCTTGATTCTATCGTACTTCCCATGCAAATAGCGGATCAAGCGAAGCAGCAAAAAAATGATGATAAGATTTCATATGCAGATGCATATTACGACGCACAAGATGATGGAATTCGCAAAAAAATGCTTAGTGCATATATGGAAGAAAGACAGCCCGGATGTTCGAGACTCATCATAAATAGATCAGGTCAAAGAATAAATGAATTCGATTATATGAAAGATGACAGCTTAATTAGAGCGGTAGTTATTATTTCAAATTCCATGACACCAGTAAGCATTATCACTGCTGATGAGAATATAAGTGCTTCTGTCCAAGATGATTGGGAAGTATATGAGAGATCCGAGGAACTAAATGAATCAAGATCAGAAGAGCGTGCTCAATCCGAAGAACCCGCAGCACGTAGACGAGGTACGCCAATTTTTCTAAGTACGTTCCGAGATAGAATTAAAGAAATTAAGCCAGTTAAGGTTATTACTAGGGCCGTTACCGGTACAGCTGCTAATATTAGAGAATTTGTTTCAATACCAGTATTTGTTCAATATGCATTTCATTATCAGATGATCGAGCAATTGTTAACACCGACCGTTGTAAAGGAATTTAATAAGCCATTCACTAATAAAAGATTCTCGATCAAGAAGCTTTCTAAAGATGGAGAAACTGGAGAACGCGTATCTTTCTTAAAACTTCAAAATCCAATGGAGCATTTCAGAATTTCATTTC
This sequence comes from uncultured Gammaproteobacteria bacterium, assembly GCA_964446105.1. Lineage (GTDB taxonomy): Bacteria > Pseudomonadota > Gammaproteobacteria > JAIEPX01 > JAIEPX01 > JAIEPX01. Next base: position 13,855 of record CAYUMZ010000004.1, read on the forward strand.
TAATGAAGAGGCTGCATGGGTTTGTTTTAAATCAACATTATGTCCATATTGTAAAAAGACACGCTTATGGATATGCTCTTTCTGAAGCGTTTCAACCTATAAGTTCAATCTATGATGATTTGCCTTCTTCATATTCTTTATATGCCCTTACATGGAAATTGTTCGAACTTTGCATTCTTGGACAAAAATACACTGAGTCTTATGCCGCTAAAAAATGCTATATAGATGTAAATGGCAAAATTGACGGATATCCGCTGTATTGCGAAGAGTCTATATCATTGAGAGGTGAAAAGAAAATCAACTGGACAGAGGTGTTTACGACGCTGAGCGATCAACCTTTAGATAAATTAGCAATTAAAGAACTTCAATTTCTAGACATTGAAGAAGTCGTGAACGGTTGGCTCAACGATGATAAAATTTTCAAAGAAAGTATTTTAAGAAAATTACATGATGATGAAACACTTGACCACTGGGAAAAAACGCCGGGTATAGAAGCTCGAAAAATATACGAACAATTATATGCGTTAAGAAACTTTTTAAGTTCTAGAAAACCTGAAGATTTAGTCTTCAAAAAGTTTTTCAAAGAATTCTTTGCATACGTAATAAAACCTAATCATAAGGATGGACAAGTAAAAGCAAGATTAGAACAAATTGAGGCAGATAATATAAGACAAGAAATCTGGGATATGCTTGTAAAACGTACTTGTTTGCACAATAACCTTGGATACGGTGGAGACTCTAAACTTTTACAGGATGTAGCAGAGAAATATCCTCAAATGATTCTACAATTGATAGAGAGGATACATTTAGACAAGCAAGAGTTTAAGGATCTGAAAGAAAACTTTCAAAATTTCAAAATTTTGATGGAAAAGCATATTGCTTCAGGCGGTACTTATCTCCCATTAAATGGTGTCACTCAAGAGCAATTAAATGATTTACATCAAAATGGTCTTCTGTCTGGGGTTCGTGATTTAGAATTTATCAATTGCAAAGAACCTGTCGTTTTTGACGCCGCGAAATTTCCAATATTAGAACACTTTTCAGCAAGTGGATGTCAAGCCCTAGAGATACAGGCTGGTGGAAAGTATAGTACAACACTGGATGAAGCTACTGTAATTACTAAATTTACCGGCGGTAATACATCAGAACTCGAAAAGATTATTGAAAATCTATCAAAAAATGCAGAGGTAAAAGTAACTGATCCTGACCATTGTGAGCAGAAAGCAAAGGCTGCGGATGAGCAAAACCAATCAAAAAGAGCCATATTCTACTCAAAAGCCGCTTTGGTTGAAAAGCCTGATGATGCTGAGCTTTTAGCTATAAAACAACGCCATACTGTAAAGAAATATAGAGCGGAGTCACTCGAAAAGGCTATATCAGACAACAATGTTGATCAATTTACTGTATTAATGAGTGAATCCCAACCAGCGTTACAAGCCACTTTTGATGAAAATACACTTCAAAGATTATTATTATCCGCGGTTGAAAAAAAACACGAAGATATAGTAATAAAAGTATTGGATCGTAAAGTAGACCCATTTATGGAATTACTCATTGCTGCTGTGAAATATCACTGTGATGACGTGGTTGCTAAGATCATTGCGACACGTCGCCTGAATGCTAATGAGATGAATGATGAAAGGGTATCACCATTATTACAGGCAGTTATAAGCGGAAATGACTACGCTGCGTTATTATTAGTCCAGCATGGCGCGAATGTTGGACGCTCTCTAAAAAAGGCCCTTAGCTGCGGATCTACGGAAGAAATCATTCAGGCCTTGATTCAGCCTAATGCCATAATTTCAAAAAGTGATATTCCGAAACTAGTCCTACGTGCTGCGAAGAAATGTAATCTTAAAGTTCTAGGGTGGTTAGTAGACAGAGATCTTCTCAATGATTTGCCACAAAACGATAAGGCAAGATTGCGTGAATTGCTAGACAAAATAAAAGCCGAACATGAGGCAGATAGAGCCCTATTACTCAGTGTGAAACGCAGCTTGAAGAATGACCAAGTTAATGCCGTTCGTGATGAGGAAGTGGATGAGGTTTCTGATCATGGGCTCACGGTAAACGGTCTTCGTTCTTGTGTCAGTGGCAACGGTAAAATAAAAGCTACGCTGACCGACACATCGATTATATTTATCGATATTAGGACTAATAAATCAGTTAAAAAGATAAAGTGTCCCAATATTTCAGATATTGTACAAATGAGCATTGATCATAATGGCGAGCATGTTTTATTAATGAGTCATTCTGAACTCAGTTTAATTAACAGAATGATTGAAAGTATACCCATTACTTGGAAAGATCTAAGCTCTCTAAGGGCTCAGGGTGTAACACTCACGCATGACGGTAGTTTGCTGGTACTACATACTTTAGCTGAGAAGAAAAAACTGACCTTCGTAAGATCGAGTCACTTATGTAATCCAAGTGATGAACTGCGTAGTATCCTTAATAATAAAAATGAGGTTGGTGAAGCTAGCTCATTAGAATCCTGTGAGATCGTCGTCAGTGAAGATAATAAATTCTTTGCTGCGACAATAGACAGCAAAAATGTTGCGGTTGGACGCTTGAGCGATCAGGAAACGATGTCAATCTTAGAATGCAAACATTCCGTTATTAAATTACAGATTCGAAAAAACGATGGTTTATATATTATTTGTGCCATGACAGAATCTGAATTTTATTTTTATGAAATACGGTGCGAAAAAGATCAATACAAAATTAAGAAAAAGAAGGGGGGCGTTTTCAGAGATCTCCAAGAGGATGGCAGTGAAGAATCAAATCCATCGATCTTCGTTGGGGATAAACTTGTTAATTTCACGATTGATGCTTCATCTTCTGGTGTGATCTTTATTGATGATAAAAATACTTTCTATTGGAAACCCTTGTCAAAGGGTGTTCCTATACGACTATCATTATCTTCCACTCAGGTATATTTGAGTGATGGCGGTTATATCATTTATAGTGATAATAAAGGAAAACTAGATCATAAAACAGTCGATAAAAATGGCCAGTTAATTTCTGTCCCGAATGCCGGTAACTATCAAACAGCTGCGCTAGATAATAGCGTTAAAGAGATGGTGACCTATTTCGACGAAGTCGTTGAGGTTGAACGAAATTTAGCTACTCGTGCACAACAATTAGAGCTATATAAAAAATCGCCGGCTAGGGCAATGCGCGAATCAACACTCAGCTGTCTTGCTAAGGGTGAAAGAGAGAATGCTCAACAGTTTTTTGATGTGGCTGTAGCTAAAGATCCCGCCATTTTTAAAGATAATTTTGGAATTGTGAAAACAGATAATCTTCTGCAAGATTTTCAGAGATTGGTTGATGCTGTTCGAAAATCCAAAGAATCTGCGAAGCAAGCTCAACCAGATGAAGCTCAGTCGCAGCCTCAAGGAGTAGCATCTTCGATACAAGCTCCGCACCCTGTTGTCACAAAAAAACTATCAGGTGAACACGATCATCAAAAGTATTCATTTGAATATATTCGCGTGTATCATGACAATAATTGTGGATTTATTGCTTTATTCAAGAAGACTGCAGATGAGATAAGTAAGTTTTATATGCCTGAAAATCCAAGCACCGAACAAAAAGAAGCTTGTGATAACATGCGTAAAGAGGATAGGGAGAAGGGCGTGAAAATACTTTTTGAAGCACCGCAAAATCTCCGTACTCTGTTATTACCTGAAATGTATGATGCCTATACTGATGCAGAAGATCCGTTTTTTAAGAAGGATGATGAAGGTGAGTGTCTTTTGAATAAATATCGGTATTTAGGTGGCGAGTATACGATTGACCTCCGAAATACAGCACGAAAACATGGCATTTCAATATTAGATAGCGATAATGATGAGCATGTGTTCGCTCAAATGCGGGATAAAGGAGCTAAGGATGCAGCATTAAGCGATATATGTGAGCAAATTCATAACCAGAAAAAGCTAGTGGATGAAGCGCATGAGCAAATTCAGAAGCATGTGTTACGAAAAGATATTCAGGATCGATATATTCAATGTAAATATGTAGATAATCAAGGTCATCTTTGTGTAGGAGCGGCGAGAGTAATTGCTCGATCATTAGGATGTAATTTAATTGTATGGGAGCGGGATGAAAAAGAAACTACCCTCACTTACAAACATTATCATAATGACCAACAAAAGGACCCAAGCTTAAGAGATCTGCATATTTCTTACAGGCCAGGGCATTGGGATATTTTACAGCTAAAAGAAGTTCGGCCTTTATTGCCTCAGGAGCCGATTAAGGAAACTAAGGAAAGTCATCAAGGAAAAATTGATATTCAAGATTACTGGAATAAACTGTACCAATGTGAGAATCCTGCTGACGTATTAGATCGAGTACTTAAAGACCAGCCTTATGCGATGGATGACAAGAAGATTCAGGATTTCGTGACTGCACGAGAGATTGTGAGTCGATCCTCGTCCGGCAATGCTGTAGAAGGGTATTCTCCAGCTTTTTTCGCACCTGTGTCATCAACAATATCAAAAGAGAGCGGAGCGGGTGTGGAATTAATGAGCTCAAAAAATACTAGGAATATGGCGGATGCGAGAACAAGAATGGATGATTTAGTAGCAGAAATAGTTAAAGGGCGAATTGACATTGTTCCGGCTTTAGACCTTGCAGAAGAAAGATGCGGCGACCTAATGAAGAAGAAAGCTAAAGAAGAATTCGGTAAAACAAGAGCGGAGCTCTCTAAATTAGCACCGTCAAAACATCTCAATGATCGAGAGGAAGCTTCATCGCTAAAAAGCCCGGCTCGTTTTGAAGATTCATTATCTGGGGCAACCGCATCGAGAACTGAAAGTGTGACAGATACTACGAAGGTTCAAGAGAAGAAGCGTAAAGAAGAACAAGCTATTGCCGAAGTTGAGAAGATGTTAAGTAGTCTTGAAGGCACTATAACTGCAGTAGAATTGGTGAAGCGCGGAAGAAATGTTTTGAGCAAGCATCTGAGTGAAGAAAAACTTGAGCCTTTTGATAACTATATAAATAAGAATCAATCTGAACAATCCGATGTTGGTCCAAATAAAAAGTAGAAGCGGCGCTAACATCTGTAGAATTAATTCTTTGAGGTAAGCTATTGACGTAAAGCATAGTAGTATAATGTAGGGAATTTACTATAACATAGTTACTACACACATTTTTCCAGTATTCCTACCGTAGTTTAAAAAATTAATTATAAATAAAATTAAAAACTGATAACGGGCGTCAGTTTTAAACGGGAGGATATCATGCAAAACATTAAATTGTCAGAACGATCGCAAAGTAAGCCATCGAAAGTCCGTGAGATTTTCGGGAAAGTGAGCGACTTAAATAAGGCTCGTGGCCAATTGGGCCTCAATAAAATTATTGATTTATCATTGGGCCAGCCTCATGTTGCTGTTAATCCGCATATGAAATCGAGCGTCATACGATATTTGGGTAAAATTGAAAACTGTAATTTTGATTATTCTCCTGTTTGCGGTCTAATGGATACTCGACAAATAATTAGTGAGTTATTTAATTATTATTATCCCCAAATGCATTATAAACCCACAGAAGTGATGTGCACAAATGGGGCAAATCAAGGTCTTTTCAATGCCTTTAGTATATTTATTGATCCTAAGTTTGATAATAAAGATACCATCGTAACTTTTTCGCCATTTTTCGGTCATTATAGAAATCAAATAGAAAATTTAGGCGGGGAATTGATTACTATTGACACAAGTGACACGCAGTTTATTCCAAGTGCTTTGAGACTTGAAGAAATATTGATGTCTAAAAGAAACATCCGAGCGGTTCTGTTGAATTATCCTAATAATCCGACAGGAGTGAATTTAGATAAAAAAATTTTAGAGCAAATAGCTGAGGTGCTTTCAAAATTTCCAACTGTGGCAATCATTTTAGATGAAGTGTACCGAGATCTTGCATACGACGGATATCTCTCAATTATAGAAGTGATGCCAGAATTCAGAGAGAGAACTATAATTATTAATTCAGCCTCCAAAGGACTAATGGCCGCTCCGGATTTACGATGTGGATTTGTTGCAGCGCCAGAATCTTGGATTAATGCTATGGCGATTTCACAATTATCGGTCACAGCATCGGTTTCTAGACTAACTCAGGTGGCCCTTATGGATGTGGTGAACACAAAAATACATGGGCACTCAACCTCGTGGGAAAAAAGAGTTTGTCAAGAATTTAAAAGAAATACTTTATTTATGAAAGAAGCGCTAGAAAATTTAGGGTTTACAATAGCAGCTGAGCCTCAAGCTGGCTTCTTTCTGTTACTGAATGCAAAAAATTTGTTGGGCATGGAAATTCCAAGCCAATTTTACTATGAAGATGAGGAGAAAAAATCGACTGAGGCCGTCAATCTTCACGAGCTTTTGGGAGCTAATAAATTAGTTGATGATCTCGCGCTTACAACTTATTTTATGCATGTAGCTGGTGTAGCAATGACACCAGGTTGTGGTTTTGGTTTACCGCCTTCATGCGGATTTTTACGACTGTCGTGCGCTTTGCCTATCGCTGAACTCTATAAAGCCATTAATAGAATATCAAAATCACTCCAGTTATTGAATGGTAGTAGAATCGAGGATGTCACTAAATATGTCAGCAAAACGGCGACACCGACTAAAGAAAGTGTAGCTATTATAGGAGTGGGTAGTGTTGGGGAGTGGGTTTTACAAAATATCATCACGGATATACGCCGCGGGTTAATAAGTAATATCGATAAAATTTATCTTATAGGCAATAATTTCAAAAAGTTGAAAGCAAAATATTCAGATCTAACGCAGGCGCTTTTGGTTCAACAACAATATGATTCTGCTGTTTATCATATGGATCATTCGCAAGAAGATCTGATTGAAATGTTAGTGCCGACCAATGATTATAGCATCTTGAAAAATTCAAAATATATCATTACCGCATTTAGCACGCCCATGGGGCCACATATTAAAACCAGAGAAGACTTATTAAGAGTTAATGCGAGAATCGCAAAAGAAGTGGGGTGTAAAGTTAACGAATATGCTCGAAAGGATGCAGTTTTAATTAATTTATCGAATCCCGTCGACGTTATAACGTGGGTATTAATGAAATCTTCTGGATTACCACAATCACAAGTTGTGGGAGTTTCAGGAAATCTTGATTCGACTCGATTAGCAGAGGGCGTTGTTAAAAAAGCTAAGTGTGATTATGGAAGTATTGATTATAAGAATTTGATGGTACTTGGTGAACATGGGCAACATATGGTACCTATTTTTAGTAAGCTCAATGTCAAAGGGGAGAGTGTATTAAAAACAGAACAAAAACAAACGATTGATGCATTAAAAGAATATACAATTTTTAGAGGCACAAAAATGATGCGAAATATGAATAATGTCACGCCTCATATTGGCCCAGCAGGAGCTACTGTAGCTTTATTACGCGTATTTCTTGGCCAAGAAAAAGTCAATATGTTATGTTGTGTATGGAATCCAAAGTATAACGCCTATATAGGTTCTGTTGCTAAATTAAATGAGAATGGTGTGGGCGAAATAGAAGAACAACACCTAACTGCACAAGAAGAAGAGCAATTACAAAGAGCAGCCGAGTCTATAAAAAATATGTTCGAAAAAGAATCTAGTGTGGATGTCGAAACGCCTTCGCCGAGAATAGATTAAAAAAAGTCTAGTAAGTATACCGTAATAAAAATTTTAAACATTTATTATTCTGTTGTCATCTTAGTAAATTATAGAGGTGACATCATGAAATTAATAGACGAAAAAACTGCTCTAATAGATACAGGCAGAATTGAAGATTTCTTAGAATGGTTCGAAAAAGATGTAATTCAATATCAACCTAATGGGTTGCAAAAATCTATTATGGGCGGTGGAATCATCTTTGGTGTTATTGGGGCTACTTTTAATGGATTATTATCCTATGATTTCGGGAAAAGATTCGCTGGAGAAGCTGCTGCGGTTCTACTGGGTATTTTAGCTGGTATCCCGCTAATTTGTTTAAATGCCAAGCAATGTAAAGTTTTGGCTGAAAATATTGCAAAAATCGAAAGTGCTGAAGGAAAAAAAATTGCTGATCGAAGGATTTGTGGCACTAAAGCCGCTAAAGGAATAGGCATAGTGCTTGCTATAGTTCCTGGTTCTATGATGGCTACGACAATGACTTATGTTAGCTTTGTTGAATATTCAAGAATATCGAAAGTACTTTCGCATATTATTAATGTACCCACTTTTATATCCAATGCAGCTGTCTATAGTTGGGTGATCAATACAATTGGCGCCAACTTATACAGTTCAATCTGTAAGCTATTTTTAAAAAGAAAAATTAAAGAGAATCAATTGAATGCTAAATTCAAAAGATTAGCCCTATTAGATCAAATAGACCAAGCAATGGGTTCAATTAAAAAATTGAGCAAAGCGGAGATTGAACAAAAAATGCAATTTCTCTTTTCTAAAACTGATAATTTGCATGAAACTCACCATGATCTTCTTTTGAGGAAAATAAAAGAATTGGTTAGTGTCAATAATAATCAAAAAAATGATTCTTGTTTACAGCCTAGTACCGCATTTGATGTTCTTGGTAAAGTATTTGGATTTTGTGCTGCTTATGTTCTTTTGCCCGCAGGTAAGCAGGCTGGAACCTTTTTGGGTGAGTTAATCTGTGACGATCCAATCCTCACGGATGTTATGGCTAATGTGGTGGGATATATGAGTGGATTAGCCGGTGGATGTTTGATGTCATTTGCCACGTCTACAAGTTTTACAAAGCTGTATTCAACTCTCTCGAATTGTAAAGGGAAAAAACAAGCAAAAAGCTGTAAAGAAGTTTTGCCTAGTGCTATATTGCAATCATTATTCATGTTGCTTTCTGCTGTTTCAGTGATTCCGAGAATAGAGCTAACATTGAACGATTCTGAGCTTCCTATGGCAGTGAATATTTTTATTATCGTTTCTGTTTTTATTGCCGGATTCTGTAAAGATTATTGGGGCATTGACGATTTCTACAATGTTTTGTTCAGTAAGGATCCCAGTTTGGTTCTTATAAAAGCGCTCCAAGATGTCAAAGCAAAAGTTGAAACGCTTTCATTGAGTCATGTCGATTCATTATATGATGAAGTTGCCGTAAAATCTGAGCATTTATTGAATGATGTTGGCGTTGGTGCGGTTACGCATAGTCGTAATAAATCATTGTTTTTTAATTGTTGCAAAAATAAAGATGAAACACGTGTAGGTTTAAGCATTCAAAATAATGAGACTATGAACACTATGCCGCCAAGTATAATATTGGAATAAATTTTATATGTATTAATAGTGGATTTGACAGGAAATGTTCTTATAGCACTAATATCGCTGGTTGTAAGTAGCGGTAGAAATTTTGTAATAGACTATTGTATAATATATTGATATACCACTTAATTACTAATTCTACTGGATATCCAAATGGACGATAAAGGAAAAGAAGAGGTCTTTCTACAGCCATCAACGGCCGTAACTAGGTCTGATCAGCAAAATGTACCTAATGAATTAGAGGCGCAGGATCATTTTGAGATGTGTCGTTCTCCAATCGGTTTTCTCAAATACGCAGCGTTGTTCTTTTTCAAAAATGGAAATATTGATCAGGCCATAATCTGTATTAAAGCCTTAATAGAAGAGGATAATGATATATTGAATTACGTAGGTAACCTAGAAATTATTGTGAATCTTGCTAAATCAGGTATAGTTTTGCGCGAATTTGAATGGGAAATCGTCTGGCTTCATTGGTCCGCTTATAACGGTCAGATACAGTTAGTAAAATATTTTGTTGGATTAAATAAGTTTGATCTAGAAGCTCAGGATTTAGAAGGAAGAACACCATTGAGTTACGCTGCTCAGCTGGGTTATTTAGAGGTTGTTAAATATCTCATCGCAAAAGGGGCGAATGTTCAAAGTCAAGATAAAACAGGGAAAAGCCCTCTCTTGTGGGCCGCTGAGAATGGTCAATTGGAGACGGTAAAGGTTCTGGTTCAGTATTGCGATGTCCGTGTTGAGGTATGTAATAATAAATTAACAGCCCTTCATTATGCAGCCTGTTATGGTCACCTTCAGTTAGTAAAATATTTGGTTGGATTAAATAAACTAGATCTAGAATCTCAAAGTAAAAATGGAAGAACGCCTTTAGTTTGGGCGTACGACTGCGATCATTTAGAGGTTGTGGAATTTCTTCTTGAAAAAGGCGCTAAGATCGATGTTATCGATGAGGATGGAATAAGTTCCCTCTTGGCTGAAGCTTTTGAGGAGGGTCAGTGGGAGAAGGTAATGGTTTTAGTGCGGTGTTGCGAGGTTGTATCTAATGAAAAATCAACAGCCCTTCATTATGCAGCGGCGGATGGTAATATCGCATTAGTAGAATATTTGGTTGGACTAAATACGTTGGATTTAGAAGCTCAAAGTATAGTTGGAGTAACGCCATTGAGTTGTGCGGTCTGGTTCGGTCATATAGAGGTTGTAAAATTTCTTCTCGAAAAAGGCGCTAGTGTTCATGTTAAAGAACAGAGTGAAAATAGTCCCTTCTTGATGGCAGCTAGGGAGGGGCAGTTGGAGGTCGTAAAAGTTTTAGCGCAGTATTGCGATGTTCGTGTTGTGGTATGCAATGAAAAATTAACAGCCCTTCATTATGCAGCCCGTTACGGCCACCTTCAGTTAGTAAAATATTTGGTAGGATTAAATAAGTTTGATTTAGAAACTCAAAGTATAAATGGAAGAACGCCTTTAGTTTGGGCGTGTGACGGCGGTCACATAGAGGTTGTGAAATTTCTTCTCGAAAAAGACGCTAAGATTGATGTTAGGGATCAGGATGGAATAAGTCCCCTCTTGAGGGCAGCTGGGAAGGGTCAGTTGGAGATGGTAAAGGTTTTAGAGAAGTATTGCGATGTCCGTCTTGAAGTGTGCAATGAAAAATTGACAGCTCTTCATTATGCAGCCTGTAATGGTCATCTCGGGGTAGTAGAATATTTGGTGGGACTAAATAATTTTAATCTAGAAGCACAAGATATAGATGGATTAACTCCATTGAGTTGGGCAGCTAGGCAAGGTCATTTACATATTGTGAAAAGCCTTCATAGGGCAGGGGCAGCAATTATTCAAAAAACAGCGGACGGTAAAACGGCTCTCCAATTAGCAGCCGAAAATGGCAAAAATGAGATAGTAGAGTATATAGCTTGTTGTTCGATGAGTCAGCCAGCAGAAATATTGGCACAAGTTGTAGAAAATCTCGGGTCTGATGATAGGCGAGCGTATTTTTTTAATACCAATAATTTTTCTGGTATTTCTTCAGATCAGTGGAAAATTATATGCCGCTGTTATTCAGAGGTTCAGTTTCAAGAATTAAATTTACTAAGTGCTAATTTTTTAGGCGAAAATGAATTCGAAGAATTACTAAAAAGAAGTAAGAATATAATTAAAATTCAGTTTGAAGGAAACAGTTTATTAACTGATAAGAGTTTACGAGAAAAAATATTAAATCGTTTATCTTTGAGAATCCTTCGGCTTTATAATGTAAATAATTTTTTAAAGCTATCTAGAAATGGGTTTTTTTCAAAGGCAGAAAATTTAACTGAGCTTATTGTTGACAGTTGTAAAGAAATTACATTGATTGATTTGAAAGCTCCAAATTTACTAAGGGCTTATTTTGGTAATTGTTCACAACTGAATGTTATAAAACTGTTTGCTGAAAAGCTAGAGAAGATGTATATTGCTAACTGTGCCTCATTTAGTTCAATAGAAGTTAATGCAAAAAATTGTGTTTTAAATGTTCAAGCTTTAGGCCCGCCTGATCAGAGGGGGCTTTACCAAAGTCCTGCTCTGCAAACATTTTTTAGTAAATGTGTTGTTAAAAAAATATGCACTATCCCATATCATGAATTCAGTATAAGCATGTTAGGGATTACAAAAAAACCGTGTGGTACTAGTTTTCTTCATAGTCGCCTCCTAGAGCAAAGTTCTGATATGTATCTGTACCCGATGGCATCGCAACATAATCAAAAGTACATAACGATAAAATTATCAGAATCGTTAGAATGCAAATTATTTGTGTGGAATCATACAAATCGAGGTAGCATGAGTACAGAAGAAGATCGTCTGCCCCAGTATATTAGAAAAAGCAATATACTCATTATTACTATTTCATATCATGATATTATGCTTTATAGTAATAAATGGCTGTGTAGACAATATGACAATGTTATAAAAAAAAATTTGTCCAATGACTGTGTTTGTATCTTAGCAGGAACAATGATTGATCTTGTCCCTAATAAAAAAGAAATGGATACATTCAAGACCAAGCTCAATGAATTTGCAAAAGAGAATCAATTTTTAGGAACTTGTATTACTAGCGCTAAAGATAATACGGGTATTGAAGAGCTTCGAGAACTCATAAAAGATGCCATCAAGACATTCCATTTAAAGCCCTTCCCACTGTCAAATCTCGGGACATTATAGAAGATATTTTGAATTATTTGTGTTAAATATAACTTCGACTGTAAGAAATTGGTAGACAAATACTATTACGACATTCGAAGCTGAAAAAACTTTATCTGCTCTCTTCACGTAAACTTACGCTAGATTACAAATGATAAAATATTGTATAACAATTCAACGACCTTTATTGAATCGCTAAACAATGTGGATAACAATGGAAGATAAAGGAAAAGAAGCGACCGATCAACAGCCAAAAGCGGACTTAAATAACGCCGTCCCGCAAATTATACCTAATGAATTAGACGTGCAGGATCTTTTTGAGATGTGTCGTTCTCCACTCGGTTTTCTCAAATACGCAGCATTGTTCTTTTTCAAAAATGGAAATATTGATCAGGCTATAATCTGTGTGAAAGCCTTATTAGAAGATGATAAAGAAATATTTAATGACGTGCATTCTTTAACAGTAAAAACGATTGATGATATGAGATTCTTAAGTTAAA
>CAYUMZ010000005.1:0-26096 GCA_964446105.1 uncultured Gammaproteobacteria bacterium
GGAATTTTTTAAAACCAATACCAAAATCGATTTTATGGGGCAGCGAAAAAAAGCTGCTATTTTTTCTATTATTATTTGTGTGGCATCCTTGCTTATTCTTGCCGTAAAAGGCTTGAATTTAGGGTTGGATTTTACCGGGGGCACACAAATCGAGGTCTCTTATCCACAAACAGCGGATATTGCCAAAATTCGGGATCAACTTTCTAAAGCAGGATTTTCTGAAGCATCAGTACAACCTTATGGTTCGTCTCGCGAAGTGTTAATTAGACTAGGGGAGCAAAAAGGTTTAGATCAAAAACAATTGCAAGCTAAAATTCAAACTGCTTTAGAAGGCGGCAATGTGGCTCAAGTGGAATATATTGGTCCACAAGTTGGAAAAACGCTTGTCACCAACGGAATATTAGCTATTATTGTTTCATTATTGGGGACATTGGTCTATGTGGCTTTACGGTTTGAGTTGCGTTTCGGCTTTAGCGCGATTGTTGCATTGATTCACGATCCAATTGTCACACTGGGTGTGTTTGCCTTAACAGGACTGGAATTTAATTTAATTACATTGGCAGCGGTGCTGACAATTATTGGTTATTCAATTAATGATACGATCGTTGTGTACGACCGAGTGCGAGAAAATTTTAGATTAATGCGAAAAGGGTCAGTGCTTGATATCATTAATCGATCAACCAATCAAACATTATCAAGAACGATTATGACATCCGGGCTCACGTTAATGGTAGTGACTGTTCTTTTCTTTTTCGGCGGCGAAGTTTTACGCGGTTTTTCAGCGGCATTGATCGTAGGCATTATCATTGGAACATATTCTTCAATTTATGTTGCAGGATCGTTGGCCGTTGCTTTGGGCCTTGAACGTAAACATTTAATGCCACCTGAGAGAACCGATGAATTAGGTGACCGACCTTGATCAAAAACCACTATCAATCAACTAGTGAAACGGCTAGGGTGAATTTAGGTTCAGGATGCGCTCTTAATTTGCTGAAGCAGGGCTTTAATCATTTTGGGGTTTCCTGCAATGATATTGCCCGATGAGAAATAATTTTCTGATCCTTCAAAATCGCTCACTAGTCCGCCAGCTTCTTTAATTAATAAAACACCCGCTGCAAAATCCCACACACTTAATTTCATTTCAAAAAAGCCATCAAATCGTCCTGCGGCTACGTAGGCTAGATCAAGTGAAGCAGCACCCGCGCGTCGAATGGTCGCTGTTTTAAGAAATACTGAATTAAAGAGATTTAAATAAAAGGGGTAATCATCAGCGAATTTAACTGGAAATCCTGTTCCTATAAGAGCGTTCTCGAGTCGTTCACATTTGCTAACGCGTAATCGCGTATTATTCAGTTTTGCTCCACGACCTCGACTTGCCGAAAAAAGTTCATCCCTAACTGGGTCATAAATTACACCATGCTCAATTTTACCGCGGTATTGATAGGCTATAGAAACGGCATAATGAGGTACGCCACGCATAAAGTTTGTGGTGCCATCGATAGGATCAATAATCCACACCGATTCACTGTTATTCTGAGTGGATTCTCCACTTTCTTCAGCCAATATTGAGTGGTTTGGGTAGGCAGTCTGAATAATCTGAATGATGGTTTGTTCGGCAGATTGATCAATATTTGTCGTAAAATCATTAATTCCTTTTTCAATAATTTTCACTTTGTCCATGCGCTCAGACGCTTTTAGAATCATGCTACCGGCAGTTCGTGCGGCATTTTCTGCGATATTGATAATAGGATGCATAGATCAAGTTCTCTTTAAGGGAATAGAGGGCAAGAATACCTATTAATACGGCAGGGGTCAAATCGACAGGTGTAGGGAAATGTTACTTATTTTTCTGAAAAACACTTCTAACATCGGTAGTCGCTCGGGCGCGCCCATTTTTTAATGAGCCTGTCGAGCCGTCGGGTATTGATACTTTACCGCTGTCTCTTTTAGAAGGCGTGCCCGCTTTTGATCGAGGAGAGCTAGGCAAGCTACCGGTAAGGTCTGCAGTAGAGCCTCTCCGAGAAGTCATTTGGATCCGTGAACCACGATTTTGTGGAAGCGGAGGGCTTAAAATGCCTCTAGGAGAACCGCCTAAGCTGATTTGTTCTGATTTCGGAGATAAAGACCCAGGCTTATTCGTTAATTCATCGGTGTCTACGTCCGGGATAGCTTCATCAATGATTGAAATGTTAGGCTGCAGCGTTAATTTTTGCAATCGCTGATAGGTTTCAGTCCATTGCCAAGTTAATTCATTAAGGCTCTTTGCTTCGTTTAAGAATCTACATAATGGAGTAGGATCAAATTTTGGTAGCAATGAAGAATTTTTACCTTCGAATAAAAAGAGTATCCCGAGAGTTGCAATATCCGCATGTTTAACTACTATATAGGTATCTTTTCGAGAGATAAATTCGTCTTGAACTAAGTTGACTTTTTTACAATAGGAATAGATGCGGGCAGCTCGTAGAAATAGTTGATAAATCGATTCGAGGTCATTGGTTTCTGTTTCAACATCATCAATGCATATAAGTAAAAGACGGCAATCATATCTTTCATTCTCATTTTCGATAAAATCAATGCAAAGTTGTGCATTATCTTTCAATAACTTAACGGGTAAACATTCAAATTGATGCTTGAATCCCTGAGGAACTTCTTTTTTATATGACTGTATTACTTCTACTTTTTTACGATCAGAATCTTCAACTTCTTTACAATGGTCTGTAATGACTTTTACATTATCTACTGTAAATGGAAAACAGGTGTTTGACAAAATAAGAGCTTTTTTAATTAATGTGACTCTATCAAGTGACGTAAGGCCTGACGAAAGCATCTCAGATTCTTCATATTTGTCAGGATGCGCTGAAGAATGATGTTTAATATAAGTTGGAATAGCCGAAAAATATCCACCATCGAATACAGCCTCTTTTAAAACACTAGCGAGGGCTTCTTTTTCTTTTCGTGCGATTCTTGAATCAGTTTGCGGATATTTATCCAGATATGGCCAGAGATACTGATAAATTATCAATATCGCGGGTGGGAACTTAGTGGGTTTGCTTTTATTTGTTAAATAATATTTAATTATTTTCATGATAGTAAATTCTTTGAGCCTTTCATTTTCAATTTTAATTCGATCCGCTTCGTTGAGATTACCTTCTTTAACTTTAATTCGATCCAATTCGTTATCTATGACAATTTGTTCATTATTTTGATACAGTTTTTGATCGCTCGGCATAAGCCATAATGAATCTTTAGAGCTCATTAGATAATAGAGCCATCGCATTCCAGTGATAAAATTTCTTTCTACTTCAGGATCTAATAATTTTTGTGTCGCCTCAAGCTCGGTTTGGAAGTGTGAAATATCATTTTCGGATCTATATTTGTTATTGCTAAGGCGCGTTTCCCAAATAATCATTGCCTTGATCAGGTGGCCCATTGACGTGGAACTTTTTTGTTCATGGTTGCTGGCGCGTGGGGTGTGGTCAAGGATAGGGGTATTGCTACCGACTTTTGAAGGACTCGCGGATAAAGCGCGAGGACTCACTAGTGCGCTTGAATAGTCTATGGAACTGCTTGGAGAACGGCTGGGAGAGCGGCTCGCGCCAATACGTAATGTTGAGGAAAATCTACCCTTTGGTAAACCACTAGGGTCAGAGTCCCGTAGTAATTTAAGAGGTGCTATTTTCGATAGGTTAGGTGATGAAACGCTTGGAGAGACATTTATTGGAGTGGAAGGTTCACCTCTAGGAGAGGTATCGGGTGACTCAGAGGTAGTTTGTTGTACGGGCATCATTACGAGTCTTGCTGACGATTTTTTCGGAGGAGGAGGCACGAATTTACGTGCGAATTCTGGAGAATTACCTTTAACAGGTGTTCCGACCGCAGATGCCATATTAGAAGGATTGGATGTGTATGATGGTCTATTCTCTCCAGAGTTGGCATTTGCTGGGTATTTTAAGGAAAGTTCGGCCATCTGTTGTGCGGCAATATAATTACCCTCATAAAAGAATAATAACGCGTAAATTACCTCTGATAGCCCAGGTCTATTCTGCGTGAATTTAAAGGTTTCAGATAGTAAACTTTTTTGGTGATTGAACATTAAACGAAATGATAATTCAAATAGTTTCTGTTCTACAGCAGTTAAATAACTGAAACCGCAGAGAATGAGAGGAGTATCTTCTTGCGGATTAAATAATTTGAGTCGAAGTTGTTGACGCATTTGAATGCAGCGTTCGTATTGGATATTATCGTAATAAAGAAATTCTTCTTTCAAAGCAATATCAGAAAAATTTGGCTGGTAATGTGGATTGAGAGCCACTCCACAGAAAAGGGGACCCCAGATAATTAAGTAATTATTGCAATTCATGGATTGCAAAACTTGTTCGCAAAAAACGCGGGGATTGCTAGTGTCAAGATTATATTTTTTGTTGATGACACGTAGGGCAGCGTCTCTTAAAAGTGAATTGGAGTTCAAAAGTTTAGCAGTTTCAGAAAAACAATAGGGATTGTTTGATTCTAAAAGTTCAGTGATAAAATTATCTAATGCTGTTGTATTTTTTTCATTAAACACATTAGGATGTCTGATAAGTATTTTGCATAAAAGATACTGGGATTGTTTTGAGTAAATGAGTACACGCTTATCCATTGGTGCTGTTTTATGTTCCTGTTGTTTTATTTTTTGAATAATTCCGACCAGGTTTTCTATGGTTTCTATGTCCAGGATTTCCTCTGGATTAGAATTGAAACTGGTTTTATGAATTTGCTTAATACATGCAATGGCGGCTTGTAAGTAAAATTTGCAATTATCGCCGTAATTTTTGGCGAAAAATTCCGCTAGCGCTATCCAGATTGTTGTGATTTCTGATCGCCAGCGCATAGGTACTGCAATACATTGTAATTTTTCAAAGTATGTTTTCCACTGAATTGATGATAGGGGTTCTGCTAATATGTAACCAGATACCCTGAAAAAAGTACCAATAGAATGGCCAGCCTTTTCCATGTCACTTGCAATATTCATAAGAGATCTTAGAAAATCGCTTTCTTTGTTATCAGCACTGATCAATTCACAAGCTTTGAAAATTAACTCGTCAATCTTCGGAGTATTGTCGATTACTTCGGAAGAGGTAGACTTTTCTCTCATATCATCTAAATTTTGTACAAAAATACCGGCACTAAATCCCTTCGAGGTTTTAGATAATTGAAGTTCTATGGCAGGACTGATGGGCTCGTTAAAAGCTTGTGTAAATGTTAAAAAGTAATTTAATCTAAGGGTTTGAATAGATATTTCAGATTCATTAGGAGGTGAATGCGAACGTAAATCATTCAAATAATCGGTACATTCTACCGCGGCAGAAACCCATATGGACCACTCTTTATCATTTTTTTGAACCATGTATTTGTCTATAAGTAATAATGTCTTGTCCAAGTAGGTTAGTATACACGCATCTGCATCACGCTGTGCATCTATGATAAAACGAATAACTTTGGCAAGTCTCTCAAGCATAGAACAATAAGATTCAGGTATGTAAAAACAATTTGACAGTTCAACTCTGATGTTATTGATGGTTTTCCAAGCTGGTTGTATGCCACCAGAATCTTTCGAAAAATAGGTATTAGGACTGTAGATGCTTTGGTACGGCAAGAGTAACAATTGTTGTTCGAGCTGACCAAGGTCGTCAGTGTGATATCCTCGATTATGTAACGAAATCTTTAATGCTAATTTTAAAGCATCTCTTCGTTGGATGTTTTCTTCAGAAAGAATTTTTTCAATTAAAAATGCTTCAAGATGGTTTCTTTTTTGTTCTTCGTCTAATACCGTATCTGTTAATATTCTTTTGATTTGATATGAGGTAGAGATGTATTCATCGTAATTCTTGCGATCGATTGCGTTGAGTTTGTCAAGGAGTTTGATTTCCTCGTCTGTTATTGAAAAAATAGTAGATAGCTGTTCAAGTAGCCGCTTGATGTTCAATGTTAATCCCTCTTAAAACTTCTATCCATAATGGTGTCAACAAAAAGCAGCATACCATAAAGGTGTTTTTACTTCAATGTTTTAGCTTGATGTCTGTAATTTCCTAGGAATTCTTCAAGCTGTACATAAGTATTATTCCATTGCCAAGTGTTCATGGGTAATTTACTTGCTGCGTCTAAAAAAGTAATTAATGGTTCAACCTGTGTTTTATCTAGTTTGAAAATGGTGTCATTCGCCTGAGTAATTCTAATTAGGCCTTTAATAACAACATCAGCGTGTCTGATAATTATTTGGCTTTCATTTAGAAGTACCACAGGCTCATCGGGTGAAAAAGAAACAACTTTACAGCAACTGTAAATAAATTGTGCCCGTAAAAATTGTTGATGTAAAAATTTGGAATCCCTCGTAACATTTTCTTTATGAGCGCTAAAACATGTAATTACGAATTCATGTTTTTGCGTCCCATCTTTTCTCATTACACTCTGGCAAACTAAGGTTGAATGATGATATTTCATTTCAAATTGTAATTTAATGAATGCCGCTTCAAAAGGCTTCGGTATTTCTCGAGTGTATCCTAGTATTGAAAGTTTAAGAGTACCTTCTTCTTTCTCATGCAAGCTAAGCTGTTCCTGTGAGCTACTTTTTATTTCAGGGAGTACATAGATATATTGTTCGGCGACTAAAATAGCTTCTTTTAAAAATCTCAGTAAGTCAGCCTTTGACTCAATAAGTTTAAGTACTTCGAAATTGCTGGTTTTTTGAGGAGCTTCTGCGTGAGAAATTGTTTGTGCGTGCCAATTCAGGGCGGGTAGATACCCAAGATCAAATATTGCTTTATGTAATAGTTTTGCCCAGTAGTATTGTTTTTTTTCTATAGTGGCAGAATCATCACATGCGAGATCTTTTTTATGATACATAAAGTTTTTATAGATAGCTACAATTGCAGGTGGAAACATCAAGGCATTATCGTTATCGGATGTACAAGCAGCTTCAAAGTGTTCTAAGGCAATTTCATAAATACATTGCTCTGTTTCATCAAGTTGCATTTTTGCGATATACTGTCTTCTTTCTGGCGTTAGTACTTTTTCAGGTGTGTCTAGAAGTGCTCGTTCTGCTGGAAGTAAGATAAAGCTATCTCCATCTATACCTTTATTTATTCCTCTGCTGTCAAGAAAGACCATCCAAATCATCCCCGAAATAAACCGATGTTCTTGGATGTCAGGTGCAAGCCTTGCGTCATTGAGAGCTTGAACAAATTTAGTAATATCTTCTTTTTTGCGATTTTGATTTTCTCTTAATCGAGTGTCCCAAAAGACAAGAGCTTTAATGAGATGACCAAGACAGGTAGGACGATTGCCTAAAGAGATAATTTGGCTGCTTGGTGCGAGTGAACGCGGTGAGAGAGGGAGTGGGCGAAGGCTTGGATCTGATTTACTCTCTGGGCTACGCATATGAGGTAGTCTAGACTCAGAGCTACTAAATTTACCAGAAGACACTGTGGATGGCGTGCGTTTGCTACTTTTAGAATCAAGTTTGTTCTCTGATCCTCCTTGTTTAGAATGCTTCATAAAAAGAGCTTTTCTTACTGTTGGGTGTGTCGAATCATTTTGAGGAAGTGGTTGTATGGGAGTCTCTGGTTGAGAGGCTAATTTCGGTGAAACCATGGCCTCGCTAGCTGAAGGAGCTGTCATAATAGATAGCTCAGCCATAAGAAGAGCGCCATTATAATTTTTTTCTTCTAACAGTAACAACGCATAGATTGCTTGTAGTAATCCTTCTCTGTTTCGAGCAAATGCAAATGAATTTGTTTTTGTTTCATGATGTGCTCTGATGATACTAAGAACAAGTCCGTGTATTTCAGTATCGATATCGGTCAAAATATTGCAACCTCCTGGAATAATACATCCAGGATTAGTGAGTTTTTCAAACATAACTGTTTGGAGATAGTACCTTATCTCGTTTAATAATTTATAACGAATATTGTCACTGGAGAATCCAAATTCATGCCATTCTACAACTGAGGGCGAATAGTTTTTTTCAAGTGATTGGATTTTTAGTCTTTGCCAAATATTGAAATAGCCGTTGAATGGTATAGGAAAAAGAATTTTCTCACAGAAAATTAGTGGATTTGTGTTTTGTTCTCCAAATTTAGCTGCAACGGCTTCAACAGCATATTTTTTAGCTGGAGAATCAGATTCTAAAAGGTGGATAATTGCCGAGTAAGAATACGGATTTACGATAGTCAGAAGATTTGAGATAAGCTCTCTGTTGAGTTGATTTTGATTAGAACTATAGAACTCACAAAGTAATAACTGATCTTTTTTAGAACTTGGAAAACTGGCATTTGTGGGTAGAAGGTCTTGAAGAGGTGCTAATTCTGTTTTTTGATCGATTTCGTTACCATTCAACTTGGCCCGTTTATGATTGGAAATCGTTTTACATTCAGAAGGATATCTATTGTCGTAAATTTGATCTACACATAGCAAGGCTGCTTCTTTGAGGAAAATTTCTTCGCTTTTAATGAAGCGATCAAATAGAAAATCTGATAGGCAAAACCATAAATTTGCCACATGAATCCGCCATCGCGTGGGTATCGCTATTAATTGCAATTGATCGAGATACTCATTCAATAACTCTTTCGACAAAGGATGCGTGAAAATGTATGTTACAGTTCGTATGAATAAACCGAGGGAGTGGCCATTGCGCTCGATGGCGCAAGCGCTCTCATGGGATTTGCATAATTCCTCAGGTTTTGTGTGGTAATTAAGTAAAATGTTATATGCAGTAAGAAAGTCGTCCGGATTAAAATGGCGTGCAGATTTTTCAGAGAATATTTTTAGTGTAGCATTCAAATCTGTATGCGGAGTAAATAATTTATGTTCAAGATAGTAGGCAATAGGTTCATTAAAATGCTTTGATTGGGAAATGAAATATCGAGCTCGATTAAGGTGGGTTTCAAGTTCGAGGGCCTTTATTTTCTCACGTTTTTGATCATCATTACTACCACCGATGTATTTAATATAATTATCCGATTTAATATGCTCTAAGTAAATTATAACTTCTAAAGAAGCTGATGCCCAAAGTGACCAGTCCTGATCTTGCTTTTGCACCATAAATTTTTTTATGGTATTGGCAACTGTATTAAGGTAGGTTAATAAAAAACCATTAGATTTCTCATAAAAAGCAGATTCTTCTTGGCTTAGACTGGGGTCAGGTTTTAACTGATTATACCTTTTTATTAATCCATTGATTATTTTTGCTAGTCTTTCAAGCTTTGCGCAATATGGTTCTGGCCCATCGAAACATAAGGAAATTTCTGATCTTATTCGATTAACATGGTGCCATATTTCAGGAGCTTTTGAAGGATGTTTAGAACAAAAAAAATCGGGATTGTTTGATTTGCCTTCAGGAGGCATTAATAATCGACATTCTAATTGGCCTGCTTCATCAGTGAAATAGCCTCGATCGTATAATTCGATTTTTAGAGCAAGTTTAAATAATTTTATTCTTGATAAGTCTTTTTCCTGCTGGATGTTATTGATCAAAGAAGCCTCTAGGGAGTTTCTTTTTTGTTCTAAATTTAGAGAATTATCGGTCAAAATTTCATGAATACCGTAGGCTGTTACGCTATCATTTGAGATAAGATTATGCGTCTTCACTAAGAGTGCATTGATTTCTGTTAGCTTTTTTTGATCGTCAAGGGAGGTAGATGATAAAATGTCATCGATATTCTGACTCAATAATTGTGATTTGATATGGGATTTCGTTTCCTTTATTTTTTCGACTAAATCTCGGATTTGTTTAAATCGTTCTTTAAATTCGGTGAATTTATCACCATTTCCATTTACCAAAGAGGGGTCTAATAATATTGAATTGATTTTTTTAATTAGATTGATTAATTCGAAATCTTGGGTGTTAACGGGAAAAATTTTTGTCAAATGTTCAAGTAGCTGTGCTATATTCACGGTGATCCCTCTTTACATTATACAGTCCGATACATGGACACTTTTATTGGATATGGCACAGTCAATCTACCTAGCCCTGCGCAATATTCAGCTTAAAACTATCATATTTCACCCCATAAGTACATTGCATTTCTGCTCGTATTTCTATATAGTTAAGATTATTAGGTTTGTCATATAAATCAAGGTACTTACGTATCATATTTCCTGGCTAATATTAGCCGGGATGAGTTGACAGAGAAAAGGAGTTTCGGGATGCAAAGATTGTTGCAACGCCAAGATGACTACGCGATTATTAATCCATACGGGCGGTTGTCATGAAAAAAGGGAGATGTCGACTCTTAGTGGCTGATCCCAAAGAGCTGGAAATCGCTCGTCAGCATTATGTCGATTTTTACGCCCATAAAATTCCTGAGCTGAGACAGTTCCTTGATAAATTTGTATCAGACTCCGCTAATTTATCAGAAGCTTCGATAGAGTGTTGGTTAACTGAGAACGGCGTTACGGACCAAGGTCTTAAGATTCTGTTAACTCAGGAGCTAAAAAGTACAGTTGACCCTGCAGGTTCAAGTAAGTATGAACGATGCAAGCAAATAATAAGAATCAGATATCAGGATGCGTTAACTGAACAATATGAACCTTTAATTCAAGCATCCTTCTATACGGATCTTAATAAAGATGAAAAGATCAAATATCAGCGAGGAATTGAAAATGTTGTTCGTAATGGACTTTGGATTAACGGAAAGAAAATTCTGAATCAACATGCTATTCAAGAAGAATTTTTGGCAGTAGGATTGAATAATGACACGGCGATTATATTTTTAAAAACGCATATTGCCCGCTGTTGTTTTAAAGCAAACATTTACTTTTCAAAATTTCTGGACGATTTTCAATTGCTACTGGGTGAGGATCTCAAAAATTGTGTATCTACTTACCTGGAATATGATCAAAATAGTCGCGGTATTATGCTCTGTATTGTTCACACCTATAGAGATTTTCACAAATTAAATTCTGCGAGAAAGCTACAAAATTTTAAGGGCTATCATACACAAGATAATAACAGCCCGATTATTGCTCAATCGAGTATTAATTTTAGAATAACACAATCAGAGTCTCTGGTATTTAATATAGAGTTTGTAGATGGCTTCCTTGAAATTTTTGATACCAAGAACGAAGCGATTTTGGCGGAATGTGTTGCTCGACGATGTTCGGGTAATATTATTTTTGATAGTGTTTCTAGTCCTCGAATAAGCTATATTCCTGATCAAATAGATGGACGTGTAATAGAGAGATTTGAACAGGACTGTCTTGATTTAGTGAATACTGAGGAAATATTAATTAAGTTACAAGAATCGAATTCTGCATTGAAAATATTTCTTATTACAAGGAAAAATGAAGATGTTTTATGGGAAGTCATTAAATCATATGAGCTCTTGACATGTCTTTGCGTGGATCTTGATGGCAAAAAATATTTAGAGATGCTGATACTTTGGCATCGTAAGAATCAAAAGCTTGTGGCCGAACTAAAATTATTGCTAGACCAACTTAATATATATTGTGATGATAAGCTTAAGGGCGCGAAGTGCATTGATCTTGCGCTGCGTGATCTACGTGCCTATGCTCAACAAAGACAAAATGCTCAGCTTTATATTGTTGTTGCATTACATGCTCGAGGAATATCTACAATACCTAGTTTACATCTACTAATGCAAGATGAAGAAATTGTAGCAAGATTACCAACGGTTTGGGTTGTGAAAATGGCAATTCATTCATGGGATTTATCTAATTGGTTAGTCGATAGTTTAGCTACACGAAATATCAATATTGAAGCTACGGAGTTCTGTAAATTACTTAAGTGCCAGCCAAAGCTATGGAATAAAATTCAATTTCATCCTAAACATGCAGTAAGCTCTTTGTTGAGACAACGATTAATTCCCGAAAGTTTTTGTTATCTTTTATTTGAGAATACAGATGATGATTCGTTAAAATGTGCGAAACAGGCGTTAATTAATGATCTTGAACTATTTGAGAAGTTGTGTGAATTAAGAAACAATTATCCAAATGAACTACTTCGCTATTTCGCATTAAATTTAGATTTCAGATCTGAGTGGCCTGATAAATATCTTCAATGTGAACGATATTTATTATCTTATTGCAATGAGTCAGTCATTGTTAATTATTATTTTCATGTCTTTGGCGTGATGGGGTACGAAGAATTTTGTGATATTTTAAGCAGAATATTTGTTAATCATGAGTTACTCAATGGATGTGAGAAAAGTATTGCGTACGCTAAAAGCGTTTGGGTAAGAATGTTGGTGCGTCGATGTGGAAAACCTGATTGGAATCCAAGTTTTCTATTTAATACCGCAGATAAAATGAAAAATGTTATTAGTTGTATGCGGGAAGAGCCCAGGCTAAGCTGCCTTTTTGAAAATCAATATATGACTGTCAATCACCTCTGTTCGGACGAAAATAATCTACATGAATTTATTTCGCTAAGTGTCAATAATTATCCCCAATTAGACCTTAATAATGTCCAATATATCAACTTAGCATTACAGCGATACTCACTTCTTGATCTAACCGAATTTTTTAAAAATCCGAATAACTGTCAATTTTTTGTCAATTTACTTATAAAAGATATCAATGCGCTCGATATATTAGTTGGTGCGGACATTGAAATTGATGATATAACTATATCTACAATATTCAGTTATATTCCCCCGCAGATGTTGTTGTTACTGATGATAAAGTTGCACGCAGTTGAAAATAATCTTGTGTGTAAGATAAGTCAGGATATTATAATTAGAAAGAATGAATTATTGGAAGAAAAAGATCGTTCGGTCACTTTCCAAGAAAACTTTATTGAAATGACACCAACGGACCAGCTTGAATATATACGACAATTTAAGGATGGATTGCTTAAAAACTCAAAATTACTGGAGATGCTCTTACGAGATGAAACTTGTAGTGACATGGGTTTGGCATGCCTATTATTTTTAGAAATCAAATTATCTGATCGCGATGCGAATAAGTTTTTGGATGAAAAATCTAGGTATCGATGGGAATCTGCTAATGATATAGTGAGGTCAATTCAAGAATCTAATATTGCTGGATTTTCTGATGAGGCGGGTATAAATCTTGTAAGGCTCGTAGAACATGTTGAAAGTTTGGAGTCTGGGTCGCTTCGATGCTTTCTTAACGCCTTGATTTTTTCAGCGTTTGCTGATAGTAAGTTTGCACCTGTAATTATCACTAATTCAACATTAATGAATTTACTAGTATGTGAGGCTGATTTAATTTTGCTGGTTAATTTCGTATGTTTGTTTGGCAAGCTCAACGATTTCTCGATTCAATGGTTACCGTTTTTTCGACGATTAGTTGAACAGCCTCTTGTGTATAAACAATATTCCACTTTACTTAATTTTCATTTTCGAGGAGCAGGTAATGATGCACTGTGCTTGATTAAGAGGTCATTAGAATTAGGTTGTTTTAATCCTCAGGAATATCTGCACTTGATATTGGCAGAATATAGTGAAGTGAGAGCTAAATGGTATCGTGAGTGGCTGTTGAGATCGGACTGGTTAGAGATGCTTATTTCAAAAGCAATTCCAGAAGAATTGGCGAGAGTGTTGATTGAGGAAATCCGAATTCGACACAATTCTGATTCTGTACCCCCTTCGGCAATTGAAGTTCGATTAAAAAAAGAACCGGTCTTTACCTCGCTATTGCGCCATTCTGGAAGTCAATGTTTATTAGAGCTTATTAAAATCGATTCAACAGTAACAACTAGAGTAATAGAATGTTGCAGATCCACTATCATGTGCAGTTTTAATTCAGAGTTGAGAGACTACGTTATTCAACGAGCCGATTTAGAGCAATTACTGTATCTTATCGGGGATGGGAATGATCATCCCATCGCAATTCGTTCTTGTCTTAGCGCGCTTCATAACGTCTTTGTTGCTGATGAAAGCGGTAAAACAATAGCCTTAAGACCTAGGACAGTGGTTAATTTATTAGAAATTAGTGAACGTGTAGATCCAAATAAATCTATAAGATCTGAATGGGGAAGTCTTATAGCGGATGAACGATGCCTGTGTGAGTTTCTCATAAACAAGAATAATTCCCAAACCTTAGTGGTAAGTGCTGTTCCAGTGCTATGGCGTTATTTCCCTAATTTAAGGGCTTCATTAAAATCTTATTTAAAACACAATCGTCTATCATACGAAAATTTAAAGTATTCTGATACTGATTTTGTTGTAGAATTTCTAATATCCGATTATTTTCTGGTTAATGTTTTTAATTCAACTATTGATCGGTATGCAAAAATGAAAAGGGAGGCTGACGCCAAAAAGGGTGTACAGAAATTAAATTTAAAAATAAGGTTATTCTTTGATATAATTTGTCAAATATTTTTGAGTTGCAATGAACAACAGCTTGAAAGGTTTTCCATATTACAATTTGTTAAAGTCTTTATTCAGAATGTTGAAAAATATATATCTAATCACAAATTTAAGCAGTGTGTAGTTGTTCCGAGATTGGTCTCAGCATTGATATTTCTTTCGAAAAGTGAGTTTTCATATGTGGAAAAAGAATTATTAGAAAATCAATTTTTGTTTGATTTAATAATTAAATCTCCCGCTGCCTTAAGTATGCTGGTAAGTTCATCTTTGTATCGCAAAAGCGAGCAGATACAGAAAAAGGTTTGTAATCCTCGAGAATATTATACAGCTGTCGCTGAGAATTCACCTCCGCCCTTGAGGGAGCACGTGAACGATCGACATGGATCGGATTCTTTGGGGAGTATTAGCCGACAGGTCATTCGTTTTCAACATGGTGGAGTAGTAACTAAGACTAGTTCTGGCTCTACACATGATTCCATTGAAGAAGCGTCTTCTGAATCATCATTTAGTATGTAAGACCATAAACGTTCATATCCGGGAATTAATTACGGGTGTACGATTCATCTTCTCGACCATCGAGTTGGCCTGCGCTGCTGAGTAGAGGAGTAGTTGCTGTTGTAGGATTCCGAGAGATATCATTTTTTAGTTGGAGTAAAGCAGCCCGGCATTTTTCTGGCAATTCTGGATAGTTGCTCAGATCTTCCAGTGAAGAAAGTATGTTCAATGTTCGTGTAATATTAAAATTGACCGCTTTAGATCTATCACCTTCGCCACTTTTATTAAAGAAAGATTGTCTCAAATGAATTGGAACTATAAGCTTATTAAATTTTTGGCGCAAACCTATCAGTGAATTTTTTCCATTTTCACTTAGATCTTCTACTTCTTTAGACGGACAAAAACAATTTAAGCACCCGTATGGATGGGGAAGATATTCATTAATGATCCTTATTGCCTCTTTAGGTGCATAGTTAAGACTTTTATTCAATTTATCTTTCATTCAAGGCTCCTCCTCTTTTGTAGAATCGCTAATCTGTATACTACAAAACTGAATGTTAAAGTCAACTGAAAAATCCAGAGAACCTCCAAATATGTTGCGGAGCTATGCTAGCTTATTATTGCAGTACGCAACTCCATCCTTCGTCTGGTTTTTGACTATCAGATAATAGTTTCTTAAAGTAGAGCTTAAAATTAGTTTTTTCTTTTTTCAGGCATTCCGCTTGTTCAGGGAATACTTCAAAGAGTGCGGTTTTAAGTAAAGAGTTGCCTGCAAATAATTCCTCTATAAATTGATCGGCAAGCTTCTGGTTTTGTTGAGTGAGATATTCATAGAAGCGATGCAACTTTCCTAACATGGCCTTACTGTTATCTTTGAAGCTCAGGATATATTGTTGCTCTATTTCTTTCTTTGGGCTCTTTTCTTGTTGAGTCACCTGATAGAATAAAGCGAGTATCAATACTGCATAGTCTACGTTTAAATTTTGGTGTGAGGACTCACAGAAATTGGTATTAATAATTCGAAGTATTTTTTCATCGCTTGTTTTATTTAATTGAGTATAACGTGGTGTGCCCAGTGTGGTCACAATATGCAATGATAATTCATTCAGAAGCGACTCTGGCCAGTCAATTCTAAAAACTCGGAGTAGTAATGCACGTCTTAAATCGCTAACAGGTTTGGGTAAAGGTGATTCCCTAGAGGATGTTTTATGTGAATCTAACCCTTCGGTATGTTGTGTAAAACCCTGGGGTGAGTAAGAGGTACGTTTTGGTGCCATATGTTCCATTAATAAAAATAAAACATCAGGTTTTCGGGAGAGATGTTTGGCATTCAATAATCGCCCGATCAGTGCACCACCGCAATCAACTAAAGATCTCAATAATAGAGTTTTACTGTAAAATTGATTGACAACAAGGTCTTTAAATTCTTCGGTAAATTCCTGTTTATGTGAATTAAAAAAGTAATGTGTTATGAGAAATTCCAGTATTTTGTCTAATTGAGTGAGAAGGGGCGCGTTTTCTTCATAGGGCACAGAGGTTAAATGAGTCCATTGTAGTAACTGCTGATCTAAGCAAATCGATGGTGCCTGAGCTCCAAAAACATTCATCATTGCTTGAAGAATATCGGCATCACCCATCGCCGCGACATATCGTAGGGGGTTGATAATCCCAGTTTGGTTTGGCTGTAATATACATTTGTGTTTAGACCTCTGATTCATTATCGAATTAAGACAATTAATAATCAGTGTTGTGTGAAGAGAATACGTACAGAGCATTAATCCTGTATTACCTAAACTATCAGGAATTTCAAAAATATCTGGATAATCTCCAAAAATAATGCCAAAACGCCGCATCATCATTTCTAGATTCTCTGGAAGTTTGTCATCTACAGTTTCTTCTCGTGGATATAGCAGGGTAAGAAAATTTTTTGATTCAGCCTGAGTCTGACGCTGAATGATTTTAGGATTAATGACTGAAGTGCAAAGTAGATGAAATGGTGTGAATCCCGTATCATGAGTTTTAGCTCTAGCCATGTCAGCAAGTTCTAAGATTGGTAAAGATTCGATACATAATTCAAACATCACGAGATGTCTAAAATGACAGGCAATATGAAGACAATTCTCACCATTTGCAGTTTGGAACTTAAGAAGTTTTTCGATTTGATCTTTTGAAAATTGCTTTAGGATAGGAATTAATTTTCCTTCTGCGTCATGTTTTGCCATCATGCAGAAAAAATTTGCACCGGATTTTGTTTTGATGTTAGTCAATTCTTCGAGTGTGGTTACTTGTGACAACAGTTCCAAAAACTCTTTGAGTTCAAGATCTTGATGCTTATCTGTTTGATTAAATATTGTCTGGCAATCTTGAATTATCTGTTCCAATTTATTTTCAGTAGGGAGCTCATTATAAGGGGGTGATGACTGCTCAGGTTGAATCTTGGGCTGAGTTTCTTGTGAAGGACTTTGAGGCTTTTTTTGTGCTTGTTCATCTATAAATTGCTGTAGCAAGGCGCTTACACCATCAATATCTCCGCCGAATTGTAGATAGCCAAGCTCCGTTGTTTGTGTAAGGTCTTCTTCTGTTGGTGCCGACGGCAATCCTTGTTGTTCTTCTGTTGGTGCGGGTTGCAATGCATGTTTTTCTTCTATTGGTGCGGGCGGCAATACTTGTTCTTCTTCTGTTAGTGTGGGTGTCCATTCTTGAAGTAATTGAAGGCATCGTTGACGCTCATATTTTTCAGCCACATAGGCAGGAGTACGGTCGTCTCTATCAGTTTCAGTATGATCTACACCGAGTTCATAGAGTCGTGTCATTGCTTTAACCATTCCCGCTTTAGCCGCAAGGAAAAGTGGATTACGTAAACGTTTATTGACTACTTTCGGATCACCGCCCAGGCTAACTAACAAGTCGATGCATGCGACATCATCTTTCATAGCAGCTTTGTGAAAAAGAGAATTTTCACATTCATCGACTACATTAAGTCCCAAGCGGATGAATCGTGTCGGCAAACTTTGTGGATCATGATCTTGTTCTTCTTTAGCCAAGCCACGATTTATTGCCTCTATGACATCTTGACGATTTTTCTCATAAGCAATTAAAAAGGGGGATTTACCTTCTTTACTCAATACATTGAGGCAGGCTCCGCGATTTATCAATTCGCAAGCGATATCAAAACGATCATTTGCCAGAGCAATTATTAAGGCTGTTTCGCCCTGAACCTCACTTTTAGGACCGACATTGGTAATCTCTACTGAGGCGCCATTATCACAGAGTAATTTTACGACATCTAAATGACCTTCAAACGTAGCAAGATGTAAAGGTGTAAAGCCTTTGGCGTCTTGCACATCAATTTTAGCTTTTACCTCAAATAGGCACAATATTGCATCATACTGTCCATGCTCTGCGGCATCGTGAATAGGCAATCGTCTAAAACTACCGCGATTATCAAACCCTTTGCTATCGATATCTTGAGGTTTTTCGTCAAAATTAACTTCGGCACCTTGCTCAATTAAATATTTCATAATTGAAATGCGGCCAAGCCCCGCAGCAACTCTTAATCCTGATTTACCTACATCAATAGGTTCGTTAACAGGAATTTGAGAGGGTACTAATTGTTTGACTGTTTCTAACAAATCAGCTTGGATAGCTAAAAAGAGTGGGTGGGTATTTTTGACTGTGGATCGACCTAAAGTGTTTCTTTTGGCTGCAGTTGATAGTCTTCTAGAGTTAGGCCTTTCATCTTGTGGGCCAGCAGATGATCTAGATAGTCGTCCATCTTCCTCTTTTCTATCCATGGTATACCTCCGCTGTTCGATAAGATTGATTTGATCCTTCCTTGAAGATTTATTGTTACAGGTAATGATCTATGAATCAATGGGGTAGGAGTTTCATAATGTATAGCTATCAAAAAAATAATTTGTTATCATTTCTCGAATATTCAAAGGGGTAGCAGTCTCTCGTAAGTTGCCGCCTAACAGGAGGTTTTGAATGTCAGAGGAAAGAAAGGAACGTCATCTTAGCGGTGGGGGAGGCTCTCATGAAGAGGGCGGAGGCTCATCATCAAGTGGTTCTGGTAAATTAAGTAGAGGTTCAGTAAGGCCCATCGATTTAAGCGGAATAACTGGGACATCGTCAGGTCAGTCAGGTAAAGATTCACAATTGCCAGATGCAGCGGGCTCAGGTTCTAGCTCTTTGAGCCAATCACCCGAAGCTGATAATATAAATAATGGTATCCGGGGATCTTCTCATGGGAGTGGAAACCCTGAATTCGAAATATTTATGGCGGATCATCATGCCAAGATGGCAGATAGTGAAGATTCACATATTAGGGTAAAAGAATTAATTAAAGAGGCTTGTGAGTTAGTCAATTCTGATCAATATGATGGAATATTAGATCAAATATTTGAGGAGCTTCGCATTTCTTCTCCCCGTGATAAAAGTTCTTTACTATCTCAAATCGCAGCGGAAGAGAAAAGTGAAAAAGGTTGCGATTCATTGTTACATCTGGCTACAGAGACCGGCGCAAGGGAAATAGTCTCCTTACTCTTGAATAATGGGTATCATATTTTCATTGATAGTACAAATGATAAATTAATTGAAAATGATCAAAGTTTTCTACCTATAACACCCCTAGCTATTTGTGTTATGCATTGTGATGCAGATATGCTTAATGCCCTACTTAACCAATCTTCGAGACCCTTCGATGCAATATGTGCTGCCATTTATTATTATGATGAAGATCGTAGAAATATTGAGGCACTTAACAAACTTATGGATGATCCGAGCTTCAAAGAAGGCGGTAAAATACTCAGTAACGAAACATTATCTCTAAAAGCGTTGAGTGAATTTTACCTCAATTCTATACATTTTGACAAATTATTGGAGGCTTGTGGCGAAAAATCAGATGAATTCTTAAATGGGTTAAGAGAATTATCAGTTGAACAACTTAAAGATTGGTACGTTAGTGGCGAAAATTCTGAGGAATCTATTTGTAGCCTAGATAATATTCAGGTGCTAAGAGATTTTTACAGCGACAATATTAATAGTGAAACAATTTCAATTCAGGAGATCATCCTAGAATTTTATGAGTATCATTTGTTTAACTGTTTTCTAGATCAGTTACCAAAGAATATTAAAGATCAATTGCTGATAGCATTACAATCAATAACAAATATTGAAAAACGGAAAGAGGTGCTTGATGATTTAATTAAAAAATATGGGAAAACAACGACAATACAAGAAGCTGGGTGGCCATTTAATTTAACACCTTTGCAGATGCTCAGTATTTATCGTGATAAAGACACCTTTATGTCAGTGCTTAAAAGATTACCTGATGATCGAACTAAGACACCCAGTGTTTTGAGAGATGGTAAAGGTAATAATTTATTACATCTTGCAGTTCAAGGAGCCAATTTAGATACTTCTTTTGAGCGAGATTTTTTATCTTATTTACTTCTTAATTTTCCTGGACTCTGGAATCAGGTTAACAACGCTGATCAATCACCTTTATCGATAGCATGTTTAGAAAAAAATATTCCACTGGTTCGAATGATGGCTGCTCAACTTGAAGAAACAGACCAAGTTACATATGCATTTAATAATAAACCTATCGCATCTGATGTCGCCAGAGCTTTAAAATCGAAGAGCGGGGCTGCTGACAACAAGGAAGTGCAAAAACTACAAGAAGTACAAAAAAAAGTCGTAAAAAGATTTCATTTAAATCTCAATGGTAACCGGTCACCAACCAACAGAAACCCAGGCCCATACTCTACACCATTAGAAGATGCCGTAAAAAACGGAGATGATAATACCGTGGCTTTGTTACTAGAATTATGGCCCGGTGAGTCAGCTGAAATATTAACAAGAAAGCAAGGAAATCCCTACAAGATCGCATCGGAATTGGAACGTTCAGCACCGGATTCTGAAAATGGAGCGCTCTATGGACAAATACAGTGTCGTTTTATTCGATTTATTCATGTGGAGTCAGAGGAAACGAGCAGAGAAAAAATTAGAAAAGCATTTGAAGGTGTAATGATTGATGAGACACGTGAGGAAATTAGTAAAGTGCTTAATCCCCAGTTACAAAAAGCAATGTTAGGTATGTTGGATCAATTATCATCAGATTATAAGGCCGTGATAAGAGATGTTGTTGCGAATAATCAACAATATGATAAAGGAGATCTTATAAAGATATATAAAATTTTCTATCTAGTACATGAATTATCAATACAGGCTTCCACTGCAAAAATAAAGAATAAAGATAAAGATAAGATCCAATCTGACAAGGATTCTTTTGAACGATCTTGCGCCACAAAATTATATGATGAAATTATTACAGCTCGTCAGATTGTAGTTGTGTGTGCTTTTATTGGATTGATCATCGGCGCATTTGCTGGATTACTGTTGGGTACACTTTTAACGGGCGGAGGGCCTGGCGGTCTTTGGTTAACATTGCCTTCTGCTGAGTATGGTAGCGTAATCGGTGCTGGTGTAGGTGGTTTTGTAGGCGGTGTTACCGGTTTGGCAGGAGGTGCTGCGTACACGAAATGGGGGGAAGCATTCAAGTTGCAGCGTGGGTTTTGGTCAGTAAGTTCTTCAATGTCTTCTGTCGAGAGAGTGACGGAATTACTTGAAGAAAAAACACCATTGCTAGAGGTTAAATAAACGACTTATCCGAGTTTTTCAAACAAAAGAGGGATTATGGAAGACACTAGAGAACATAGACAAGGTACTCCTGATGCTCTACAGGACTCTGAGGGTGAAGGGTTGAATCATTCAGAACAACCTCATATGGAAGAAAGTGACTCTGATGATTACAAGCGTCAGCAAATTATCAATTTTCTAAATATGTCTTTGTCAGTGCTAGATAAAGTGGAAATATTGCACAGATTTCTACTCAAAGATAAATTGCAAAATAGTGAACTGATTGATTTAGGAGATCTTGCCAGTGATGTATTAGAAATACCATCTAGCTTTTTTTCGGACACCTTAGGTGGGGGAGCTACGCCCACCCTTCAATTAACTGGGTTTTCTAAATTTTACACTATTTGCACTGCACTTGACGAAGTAGAATTAATTCCACCACAGAAAGAAAGTATTGAGGAATGTTTAAATTGCGCAGGTATTACTGAAGAGGAGTTGGTTAGAAAAAATAGATTTCGACAACATAGAATTAAGGCTGTTATTAATACTACCGTAAAAGGCGATACAGGAGGTCTCCTTATTGACAAATTGCTCCAATATCGTCGTGATCAACAGTGGCTACTTCAATCTAACGCTCTATGGGTGTATGCACATACACAGTCAGACGAATATATTGGCATTAATGAAGTTTGTAGAAAGCCTTATGAGGATGCAATTGGTGGAATTATTCGAGAGACATTGCAACGCACTAAAGATGGGCAGCGTGTCAGGCAAGCGTTAGACGATGCAACAGCGTTTGCCACACGAGTGTTGGCTAAAAAGAACGGGCAAGTTGCAATTTCTTCACAGAAAGATGAATGTAAGAAAACAGACTATAATTGTAAAAGTTTGGAGACTTACGTTGCCATTTCTCTTGATGAGCACATGAGAAATCTTGCAACATTGCAGAAAAATATTTTCAATGATACGAGAATTATTTGTGATTCAATAGGGGCGTCATCTCGAAATATCGATGGGATTATTAATACGATTCAGAGTGGTGATGATGACTCGGAAATTAGATCCTTGTTAGATCAATTACGTACGCGTTTAACTGCAATAGAATCGAAATGGGGTGGTACTGTTTATGAGAGTCTCCAGAAAGAAGCTTCTAAAGTAAATCAAAATGATAAAAAAATATTTGAAAAAGGGCCGGAGGATCTCTTGGCCTGTGTGACTTCTCTAGTAGATAATACTTTTGTACTTCTAAGTAAAACACGAGTTATTAATTCTATGCGTCCTCTTTCTGACAAAGTGTCAAATCCGCTGCTTTGTTTTTCTGAGAAGCTTTATAATATTATGTCTCGAGCTCATGCTGAAGAAGAAGATTTTTTAACAGAAGCTAAAAAATTTGCGGTGTTGTATCGTGATATCCGGAGCGAATTTATTCGAAAATTTGGCAAGAAATTCGCTGATGACAAAAACGGATTCAATCATCAAACCCCTCATTCTGCTGTAACATCAGAGGGTGCTGAAACTCCAACTCCAACTCGAGTTTCTGAAGGACGAGCAGCTTCTACAAGCCCATCGATGGGACGTAGACCGCAATTCTTTGTCAGTAGTGGTGGTACTGAAGGAATAAGCCCAAACGCGAGTCCCCGAGGAGTCGTTGTAGGTGCTAAGGTATCTCCACGAAATGGTAAGAGTAGTAGTCAGTCTACATCGACTACAGGTAGTCCAAGGACACCGATTAGTGGAAGTCCACGTGAGGCTACAAAACAAGGCTCTAATAAGATTGTAGCGCCTCCTCTAATGAGCGATGGAGGAACGTCACAAGGCTCTAATAGGATTGGAGCGCCGCCACAAATTAGAGAGGGATCACAACGTCGTAAAGCTATTTCAAATAGTAGAAAAAGTGGAACTCTTGATCTAACTACCTTTGAAGCTCCTACTACCGCTGAGCAAATTTTGGTGACTGGTATTAGAACAAGCAAGGAATTTAAGTAGTTGGAACGCTAGTATTAAAATACAGACCCCAATTTGAAAATAGGTAAGTAGAGGGCGAGTACAAAAATACCAACAAGTGTACCTAAGATCAGCATAATGATAGGTTCTATTAATTGAGTTAGGGTATTGAGAAAAAGATCAACCTCTTCCTCATATAGACTAGCGATTGTTAATAGCATTGGTTCCAGTGCGCCGGATTGTTCCCCCGCATCAATTATCGTGATTACTCTGTTTTGAAAAAACAGGGTTTTTTTAAATGCATTATGCAGTGATTCTCCTGCAATGATATGCCCATGAATTTCTCGAAGGATAATTTGGAATACTGAATTGTGGGTGAGTTGAGTTATCAAGGCAATGGCATCAGTCAGGGTAATGCCCGCGGAGAGTAGAATTGATAAAGTACTAAAAACCTGAGCGATAGTTGCTTTTTTGATGTTCGTCCCAAGGAATGGAATTTTCAATAGTGTAGTATCGAGAAAATGTTTGAATGCATGATTCTGATAAATAATGTTTTTAAAGATCACTATGAAAAATAATGTAGAAGCAATAAAAATCCACCAATATCGTTGAAGTATTGCCGAAATAGTGATGATGATGCGCGTTAGAGTAGGAAGTTTAGCGTTAAATGATGAAAAAAGTATTTCGAATTCAGGCACAATAACTAACAACAATAGCGATGAGACGAGCAAGGTAATTCCAATAATCGCTAGGGGGTAAATAAAGGATTTCTTTATTTTATTATTGATAGAGATTTTTTTGGTATGGTAAATTGATAATCTACTGAGCATAGACTCTAATGTTCCAGACTCTTCCCCTGCTTTTATTAGATTACAAAATAGAGTGTCAAATAGTTGATGTTCTTTTAGGCAGTCTGAAAATGAATGTCCTCGATTGAGATTGTTGATGATCGATTTGAGTATTTTCCTGAAAGATTGATTGTCATGTTCTTTACTGATGGATTCTATAGCAGTTTTCAAAGGAATCCCTGATGAGATCATTGTCGCGAGCTGTCGTGCAAATAAGGCTATCTCTGCAGAGGGGATTTTCGATTCGAATCGTATGAATGATTTTTTATCTCTACTCATATTAATTACGGAATTACGCGATTGAGTTCAGACAAGCTGGTGATACCTGATCGAACATACTCCAAACCCGCCTGACGTAAACCTGGAATTTTAGATACACTTTCTTTATTGGATATCATGCCTTTTAAGTGAGGGGAAATTGGCATCACTTCAAAGAGTCCTATACGTCCTAGATATCCAAGATGGCAATGTTGGCAATTACCATCACTCGCTTCATAAAACTGAAGATTTTGTATTTTTGATTTGCAGATTGAGCACAAACATCGAACAAGTCTTTGAGCGATAATCAAAGTGATTGAACTGGTAATATTATAAGACGGAACTCCCATATTAGATAACCGTACTAGAGATTCAGCAGCACTGTTTGTATGTAGTGTGGATAAAACTAAATGTCCGGTGAGTGAAGCATTAATTGCGATTTCTGCAGTTTCACGATCACGTATTTCACCCACCATGATAACATCAGGATCTTGACGTAAAAAGGCTTTGAGAGCTGTCGGAAAAGTAAGGCCTGTTTTGAGATTAACAGGGACTTGATTAACCCCAGAAAGTTGAATTTCAATAGGATCTTCAATCGTGCAAATATTTTTCTCTTCCGTATTTATTTGTGATAGTCCAGAATACAATGTCATCGTTTTTCCACTTCCTGTGGGGCCTGTGACTAATATAAGTCCTTGGGGCCGATTTAATGCATGATGGTAAAGCTCCGCTTGTTGAGTAGACATACCTAACGAATTGATTGTAAGTAGCTCTTTATTAGATTCTAAAAGGCGTAATACAATTTTTTCTCCATGAAGAGTCGGGCAAGTACTGACACGAAAATCCACGCGTCGTGATTGAGAAAATTGATATTGAAAACGACCATCCTGTGGAATGCGTCGTTCAGCAATATCAAGACTAGATAGAATTTTTATTCGTGTAGTAATCATAGATATTAAATTAATCGATAAATGTGAAATAGTTGTGAGTATTCCGTCGAGACGTAATCGTATTTTATAATGATCTTCAAAGGGTTCAAAATGGATATCCGAAGCTTTTTTTACAATGGCTTCGTCTATTATTTGATTGATTAAATTTACAATCGGTGCTTCATGAGTAGAGTGCATTTTTATCAACTTTGGATTTTCAATTAAATTCATGTGATGGTCTGCTTATATAAATGGGAAACGATGGTCAATGATTAATGAGCGTAACCTTTTGTAACACCACCGCCGGAAGCTACCCATGTCATTGCGCCCTCATTCATAGCAGGAGTTAGTACAAAGGTATCGGTTGATTCTAAACCGTTGGTAGGTGTAGGTGTGACTGTAATTTGGCCTTTAATGACTGATAATGTGGCAATTCTTCCTCGTTGCGTTGTGATTGCCGAAGGAATGCCAGCACTTCCGGCATCGCAACCCTCTAAGGTCCCTAATTGATGAAAACAATCTGCTACGCCTATAGTATAAGGCCCAGTCGCTTGAACGAGTTCACTGAAATACGCTTTACGGGTGTAATCAAGATATGATGGTATGGCGATTGCGGCAATAATTCCGATGATAGCTACAGTTATCATGAG